>NZ_JBHUAF010000111.1:10188-21999 GCF_042789895.1 Kitasatospora sp. NPDC056783 | reverse complement strand
CCGCCCCCATCCCGTCGGGGGAACGACGCGCCCGCGGCCGCCGCGTGAGGGCGGCCGCGGGCGTCTGACGGCTCGGCGCGAGCCCCTCTCAGGGGTGCGGCGCTCCGCTCGTCACCAGCTCCGGACCTGCCGGATGATCCGCCGCTTCAGCCGGACCGTCCGGCTGCCGTCGGGGAACAGCCGCAGCCGGTCGAGCTCCCAGTGCCCGTACTCGGCGTGCTCGGTGAGCAGTTGGCGCGCCGCGTTGCGCGTGGTGCCGCGCGGCATGCGCAGGGACTGGTACTCGTACTCCGGCTGCCGGACCGGCTTCCGTGGGGTCAAAACGCTCCTCCTGGGGATCACCTTCGGGCAAGCCTACGGCCTGCCCCGGACAGCGGACCCGGATATTTCCGGCCGTGCTCCGGTGTGGCATCGGCGGCCCGCCGGGGGTGCGGCCCGGGCATTCGACTGACAGCGCGTCAGCCCTGTTGCCGCTGTGGAGGGGATACCCCGATCCCGGCGCGCTCAGCCGCACCCGGACGGCCCCGTCGGGCCCGGCGCGCGCCCCTGGCGCCCCCTTCGCGCCGGTGTCAGGGGAGGACGAAGTGGCATGGATCGGACATCAGGGGGGAAGTTGCGGTGAAATCGCGGGTGTAGGTGACAACCGCTGTGCGTACCGACACTGCGGGGAGATAGCGTCTGCACCATGTCTGATGCCGCGCAGCCCACCATTGCCGAGGTACGCGCCGCCGCTGAGGCGGTCAAGGCCGCCATCGACCGTCATCTGGAAGCGGTGTCAAGCCCCAACGCAGCTGATGATCCCGCCGTGTCCGCCGCCTACGAGCAGCTCGCGACGGCGGCCATCGCCTACGACCAGCTCCTGTACGAGGCCTACGACGAGGTCACGCCCTTCGAGATCCCCGGGGACGAGGGCCCCGGGGGGTACCACGGCCCCGAACAGCCCGAGGCGATCAGCGTGTTGATCCGCCGCGACTACCACGTCGTCGACCCCAAGCGGCTGCGTGCCCAGGCCGAGCGGCTGGACGAGTCGCTCACCCCGGGCGGCTCCGGCGCGGGCGAGGTGAACGCCGCGATCGGCGTGCTGTTCGGCGAGTACGAGCCGGACGAGATCGCCGCCCGCAGCGAGGAGTTCGGCCTGGAGGAGGGCGACTCCACGCTCTGGGTCGCCGCCGCCGAGCCGACCGAGCCGGGCGAGTGGCTGCCGGAACCCTTCGAGCACGCCGACCCGCAGCTGCTGATCTGCCGGTTCGACGTGAGCGAGGTCTACGACGACGAGGACCTGGACGACTGAAGGCGTCCAGGACGTGAGGCGGTTCGGAACGCGAGGCCGTTCGGAACGCCGACGGGCGGGCCCGGGATCACCGGGGCCCGCCCGTCGTGTTGTCGCGGCCGGTCACCTCGTGGAACGGGGCCGGCCGCGCCGGCCGGTCAGTACGCCGGGGCGGCGTCCTCGGTGAGGATCGCCCGCAGCCGGGTGGTGCGCGGCTGAGCCGGGCGGTCGGCGACGGCCTGGGCGAGCGCAGGGCCCGCCGCGTGCACCACGGACAGGTGCCGCTCGGCACGGCCGAACGCGGTGTAGACCCACTGCCGGGTGAGCGCCGGGGCGGCGTCCTCCGGGAGCACCACGACCGCACCCGGCCAGCGCCGGCCGAGTGCCTGGTGGACGGTCAGCGCCCAGCCGTGCCGCAGCCGGGAGGCCTCGGCGGGAGGGACGGTCCGGCGCGAGCCGTCCGGGTACTCCAGGTGCAGGCCGGTGGCGTCACCGTCCAGCACCCGGGCCGGGCGGGTGATGCCGGGTGCGGGGGAGTCGACCACCCGGTCGCCCGGGTCGAAGCCGCCGAACCGGCCGGGGCCGGGGTTGAGCCGGGCCTTGGCGGCGGCGTTGAGCGCCCGGGTGCCGGCCGGGCCGCCGTGGCCCGGGGTGAGCAGCACCACCTGTTCGACCGGGATGCCGAGCGCGCGCGGGATGGAGTCGGTGAGCAGCTGGATGGCGCGGTGGACGGCCTCGCCGCCGTCCTTGGCGGTCAGGATGACCACCTCCTTGTCCGGCGCCTCGACCGGCTGGAGCTCGCCGACGCCGACGCCGGAGACCAGTTCGCCGATCGGACCGAAGTCCGGGGTGCGGGAGGCGACCGCCGGGCAGGCCTTGGCGGCCAGCAGGTCGGCGAAGAACCGGCCGGGGCCGGCCGACCAGAGCTGGCCCGGATCGCCGCTGAGCACCAGCCGGGTGCCGTCGGCGAGCGACTCCAGGACGGTGGCGGCGAGTTCGACGTCCAGCAGCGGGGCGTCCAGCACGACCAGCAGGTCCAGGGCGAGGGTGCCGTCCGGGGCGCGGCCGGGGCCGGCGGCGCCGGAGAGCAGCTCGGCCAGGGTGACCACGGCGCTCCGCTCCCCGTCGGCAGCCCCGGAGAGTGCGGCGAGGGCGTCCCGGCCCTGGTCGGTCCAGGTGGCGGCCCAGGCACGCAGCCCGAGGCCCCGGGCTGCGGTGACGAGCGCGGCCGGCTCGGCGCGGGCCGCCTCGCCTCCGGTGTGCAGCACCAGGGCGTGCTCGGCGACGGCCTTGATCAGGGCGGTCGCGGAGGAGGACGAGGCGGCCTCGGCGGCGGCGGCCCAGGCGGCCGGTCCGGGGGCGGCGGGGGCCTGCTCGGAGGCGGCCTCGGGTTCCGCACCGTCCGCGTTCTCGTCCGCGTTCTCGTCCGCGTTCGGGTCCGCGTTCTCGGCGGTGTCCTCGGTCGTGTCCTCAGCCGCGTCATCGCCCGGCACGAAGGTGGCCATCAGCTGGAGCAGCTTCTCGGTGAGGCTGACCTCCGCCATGCCCAGGCCTTCCAGCGCGAGCAGCGTCCGGGTGGGGGCCTCGTCCTCCTCCGCGCCGTCGCCCGCCGCGTGCGCCTCGGCACCGGTCAGCTCCTCCTGGAAGGTCAGCACCCGCCCGTTCTCGACCGCGGACTCGATGGCGGCGGCCGGTTCCGGCATCCGGAGCCGGCCGAGCCCGGCCACCACCTCCGTCAGCTCCAGGGCGGAGTGCCCGCGCAGCGCCGCCTGCTCAAGCAGCCAGAGCACCATGGCCTGGCCACGGCGCCCATCGCTCGGCGCGGCGCCGGGGCCGAGCAGCTTCCGGGCGAAGCCGTCCGCGTGCTCGGGCCGGACGCCGGGCAGGCCCAGCACCGCCCAGGGGTCCTCGCGCAGCCGCCCGGCGGCCTCCTCGCCGAACGCGGCCACGGCGGCCGGCGCCAGCTCGGCCGGGGCGCCGCCGGCGGTCAGCACCTCGGCGGTGGCGCGGAGCGCCTCGCCGCGCTGCCGGTCGGAGACCGCCGGGGCCGGAGTCGCGGGAGCGGCAGGGGCAACAGGAGCCGCGGGAGCCACCGGAGCGGCAGGAGCCACCGGAGCCGCCGGCTCCGGCGCCTCGGGCTCCGGAGCCTCCGCCGTCGGGGGTTCCGTCGCTGCGGCCTCCGTTGCCGCGGCCTCCGCCGCCGACGGCTCCAGCATCGAGGCCTCCGCCCGTGCGGCACCCGACCGCGCGGCATTCGCCGCGGCGTCCTCCGGCTGCATGCCCCGGATCCGCTGGGCCAGCTCCGCGAACTTCGCCGCCTTCTCCGCCGGGGTCAGCTGGGCCCCCTTGGTCACCTCCGGAGCGTCGTTCCCCGTGTCAGTCATCGTCGTCCGCTCCAAGGTCACTCCACCGCACGTTCTGTTCGACAACCCGGGCCAGGGGTCACAGCTCGGTCCACCCCTGGTCCGGGTAGCGGTGCACCGGCGACGAGATGTCGTCCAGCGCACCACGGATCTCATCCGGAAGCGTAAGCGCCTCCACCGACAGCGCCGCCTGGAGCTGGCTCGGTGTCCGGGCTCCGACCAGCGCGCTCGCCACCCCGGGCCGGTCCCGCACCCAGGCCAGCGCGACCGCCAGCGGGCTGCTGGCGAGCCCGTCGGCGGCGGTGGCGAGGGCGTCCACGATCCGCCGGGAACGCTCCCCGAGGTACGGCTGGACGTACCCGGTCAGGTACGGCGAGGCCCCGCGCGAGTCCTGCGGGATGCCGTGGCGGTACTTGCCGGTGAGCACCCCGCGTCCGAGCGGGGAGCCGGCCAGCACCCCGACCCCGGCGTCCAGGGCGGCGGGCAGCGCCTCCCGCTCGACGCCGCGCTGGAGCAGCGAGTACTCCAGCTGCGCCCCCGCCAGCGGCACCCGCCCGTGGTGGGCGCGTTGCCAGGTGGCGGCCCGGGCGAGCTGCCAGCCGCTGAAGTCGCAGACCCCGACGTAACGGGCGCGTCCGGAGGTGACGGCGATGTCGAGGGCGCTGAGCGTCTCCTCGACGGGGGTCGCGGGGTCGAAGGAGTGGACCTGCCACAGGTCGACGTGGTCGGTGCCGAGCCGGCGCAGCGAGGCGTCCAGGGCGGCGAGCAGGTGGCCGCGGGAGCCGTCGAAGCGGCGGGCGGACTCCGGGACGCTGCCGGCCTTGGTGGCGATCAGGAGCTCGGAGCGGGGGATCAGGCTGTCGGTGAGCCGGGAGATCAGGTACTCGGCGCCGCCGTCCGCGTACACGTCGGCGGTGTCGATCAGGTTGCCGCCGGCGTCGACGAACTCCTTGAGCTGCTCGGCGGCCTCGGGCTCGTCGGTGTCGCGGCCCCAGGTCATGGTGCCGAGGCCGAGCCGGGAGACCTGTAGGCCGGTGCGGCCGAGGTGACGCTTTTCCATCGGACGGGCCCTCCACTGGCCGCTGCTCCCGGGAGCCCGGGCAGCCCTGTAAACGCGCAGGTGGGGAGAGTGCTCCCCACCTCGGCTGAGCGTAGCGGCCGGTGCCCGGGCAGGGGTGGAGACCCGCAGAACGATCATCGCGGCGGTGCGCCGCCGGCCCGTGCGGCGGAGCCGGCGGGGCGGGTGGGCCCGGCGCGGCCGGGGGGACTGGTGGAAGCGGCGGAAGCGGAGCGGCGAAAGCCGGGCCGGTGTGACCCAGCCCACCGCTACCCGCCAGTAGCATGACCGGCGCCGGCGCGGTTACCCTCACGGCAACCCCAACCCACTGGAAGGTGCGGCAGATGCGACTCGGGATCAACCTCGGCTACTGGGGACTCGGCATGGACGCCGACAACATCGCCGTGGCCCAGGAGGCGGACCGGCTCGGCTACGCGGTCTGCTGGGCGGCGGAGGCGTACGGCTCGGACGCCGCGACCGTGCTCAGCTTCGTCGCCGCGAAGACCGAACGGATCGACGTCGGCTCGGCCATCTTCCAGATCCCGGCCCGCACCCCGGCGATGACCGCGATGACCGCCGCGACCCTGGACACCCTCTCCGGCGGCCGGTTCCGGCTCGGCCTCGGCGTCTCCGGCCCCCAGGTGTCCGAGGGCTGGTACGGCGTGAAGTTCGACAAGCCGCTCGCCCGCACCCGCGAGTACGTGGAGATCATCCGCAAGGCGATGTCCCGCGAGCGCCTGGTGCACGAGGGCGCGCACTGGACGCTGCCATTGCCCGGCGGCCCCGGCAAGCCGATCAAGCTCACCGTGCACCCGGTGCGCGAGCACATCCCGCTGTACATCGCCGCGATCGGCCCGAAGAACCTGGAGCTGACCGGTGAGATCGCCGACGGCTGGCTCGGCATCTTCTTCTCGCCCGAGCACGCCGCGCTCTCGCTGGACCCGCTGACGGCCGGCCGGGCCAAGACCGGGAGGACCCTGGAGGGCTTCGACCTCTGCCCGACGGTGAACCTCGCGGTCGGCGAGGACGTCAAGGCCGGGGTCGACGCGCTGCGCTCGTACGCCGCCCTGTACATCGGCGGGATGGGGAGCAAGGAGAAGAACTTCTACAACCAGCTCGCCCGGCGGATGGGCTACGAGCAGGCCGCCGACGAGGTCCAGGAGAAGTACCTGGCCAAGGACTACGCCGGCGCCGCGGCCGCCGTCCCGCACGACCTGATCGACGCCACCTCGCTGATCGGCGACACCGCCCGGATCGCCGACCGGATGCAGGCCTACGCCGAGGCGGGCGTCAGCACGCTCACGCTGGCCCCGGCCGGGTTCTCCCTGGACGAGCGGATCCAGGCGCTGCGCACCGGCGTCGCGGCGCTGGAGCGCGCGGGCCTGGCGTGACCGGACCGGCCCGACGCGGCCGGACCCGCCCAATCGGACCCGCCCAATCGGACCGGCTCAACCGGACCCGCACGGCCGGACGGCGGGTCCGGTGAGCGGCACTACAGCCAGTCGTGCCGCTTGAACACCCGGTGCAGCACCACGCAGACCACGGCCATCAGCGCCAGCACCGCCGGATACCCCCAGGGCTGGCGCAGCTCGGGCATGTCCTCGAAGTTCATCCCGTAGACGCCCGCGATCATCGTCGGCACGGCGGCCAGCGCCGCCCAGGCCGAGATCTTCCGCATGTCGTTGTTCTGCTGCACGCTGACCTGCGCCAGGTTGGCGCTGAGGATGTCGGACAGCAGCCGGTCCATGCCGTCCACCTGGTCGTTCACCCGGGCCACGTGGTCGGCGACGTCGCGCAGGTAGGGCGCGCTCTCGGGGCGGACGAAGCGGGCGCCCCGCTCCAGGGCGAGCATCGGTTCCAGCAGCGGGCCGGTGGCCCGGCGCACGGACATCACCTGGCGCTTGTAGCCGTAGATCCGGCCGGCGGTGTCGCTGCCGACCCGGCCGGGGGAGAAGATGTCGGTCTCCAGCTCGTCCAGGTCGGTCTGGAGCGCGGCGGCCACCTCGACGTAGCCGTCCACGACTGTGTCGCAGACCGAGTGCAGCACCGAACTGGGGCCGTAGCGCAGCAGTTCCGGGTCCTGCTCCAGGGTGGCCCGCAGGCCGCTGAGCGGGCTGTCCTCGCCGTGCCGGACGGTCATCACGAAGTCCGGGCCGAGGAAGACCATCACCTCGCCGATGGTGACGACGTGGGAACCTGGGTGGTAGCCGACGGTCTTCAGAGCGACGAACAGCGAGCCCTGGTAGGCCTCGACCTTGGGGCGCTGGTGGGCGCTGACGGCGTCCTCGACGGCCAGCGGGTGCAGCGCGAACTCCTTGCCGACGCTGCCGAGTTCCTCGGAGGTGGGCTCGAAGAGGCCTATCCAGACGAAGCCGTTCGGACCGGCCGCGCGGGCGGCGGCGAGCGCGCCGGCCAGGTCCTCGGGGGCCTCGATCCGGCGGCCTTCGTGGTAGGCGGCGCAGTGGACGATCATGCGGGCCATTGTCACCCGGGAGGGGCCGTGGGACACGGATCCGGGCCAACTCGGGCCCACCGGACGGGACGGCGGGGCCGGGGCCGGTGACGAGTGCGGCCCGGACCGAGGACGGCGGAGCCGGGGGCCGGACGGAACCGGGCCCGCGCCCGGCCCCGGAGGCCGTAGGCTGGCCCCATGCCCACCCTGCTGCTCGTCCGTCACGGCCGCTCCACCGCGAACACCGCCGGAATCCTGGCCGGTTGGACCCCCGGCGTGGACCTCGACGACACCGGACGCGGCCAGGCCGCCGCGCTGGCCGGCCGACTGGCCGGCATCCCGCTGGTCCAGGCCGTCAGCAGCCCGCTGGAGCGCTGCCGCCAGACCCTGGAGCCGCTGCTGGCGGTCCGGCCCGAGCTGGGCGCGCCGGCCGAGGACGAGCGGCTGGGGGAGTGCCACTACGGCGAGTGGACCGGCCGTCCGCTGGCCGAGCTGGCCAAGGAGCCGCTCTGGCGCACCGTGCAGGACCACGCCGCCGCGGCCGCCTTCCCCGGTGGGGAGTCGCTGCGGGCGCTGAGCCACCGCACCGTGGACGCGGTGCGCGAGTGGAACCAGAAGATCGCCGCCGAGCACGGCGAGGACGCGGTCTGGATCGCCTGCTCGCACGGGGACGTGATCAAGGCCGTGGTGGCCGACGCGCTCGGGCTGCACCTGGACCACTTCCAGCGGATCAGCGTGGAGCCCTGTTCGGTCACCGCGATCCGCTACACCCCGCAGCGGCCCTTCGTGCTGAGGATGGGCGACACCGGCGACCTCTCCTCGCTCGCCCCCCGGCCCGGTCCGGCCCCGGCCGGCGACGCGGTGGTGGGCGGCACCGCCTGACCCTCCGCGCCGACGGGCCGTCCGGGGAGGCACCGTCCGTGCGGCACCGGCAGGTTCCCCGGGTGCCACCCCGCCCGCGGCCGTCGGCTCGGTTCCCCGGCCGGAGCCCGGAGGTCGTAGGGTGACTGATGAGTCCATCCGGCCGCGACCCGCCCCCGGCGGAGCCGCGCCGACCGACATGATCCGGAGCGAGAGCGTGCCCCGTCAGGTCTACTTCTACGACCAGCCCGAACGGTTCGTGGCCGGCACCGTCGGCCAGCCCGGCGCCCGGGCGTTCTACCTGCAGGCCAGCGCCCGGGGCCGGATCACCAGCGTGCTGCTGGAGAAGACCCAGGTCGCGGCGCTCGCCGAGCGCATCGAGGAGGTCCTGGACGAGGCGCTGCGGCGCAGCGGCGGCGACGCCGAGATCCCGGCCGCCGCCCCGAAGGACCTGCTCGACACCGCCCCGCTGGACCTCCCGCTGGAGCAGGAGTTCCGGGTCGGCACCATGGCCCTGGCCTGGGACAGCGTGGACGGCCGCCTGGTGGTCGAGGCCCAGGCGCTGGTGGAGGACGAGGAGGAGGACGCCGAGGAGGCGGTCTTCACCGACGACGACACCGGCCCGGACATGCTGCGGGTGCGGCTGACCGGCGCGATGGCCCGGGTCTTCGCCAAGCGCGCGTTGGACCTGGTCGCGGCGGGCCGCAAGCCCTGTCCGTTCTGCAACCTGCCGCTCGACCCGGAGGGGCACCTGTGCCCGCGCGCGAACGGCTACCGGCGCTGAACACCGACACCCCGCCGCAGGCCGATCCGGCGGCCGCCGCCGCGCTGGCCGCCGACGTGCCCACCGCCCTCGCGCTGCTGCGCCAGGGCGAGCTGACCGTGCACGGGCGGCTCACCGACGCCTCCAACGCCGCGCTGTACTGCACGGTGGCGCACGGCTCGCTGAGCGCGCAGGCCGTCTACAAGCCGGTGGCCGGTGAGCGCCCGCTGTGGGACTTCCCGGACGGTACGCTGGCCGGCCGCGAGGTCGCCGCGTACGAGGTGTCCGCCGCGACCGGCTGGGGGCTGGTGCCGCCGACCGTGCTGCGCGAGGGCCCGCACGGGCCCGGCATGGTGCAGCTGTGGGTCGAGCCGGACCCGGGCGCCGAGCCGCTGCTGGCCCTCCAGGACCCGCGCGGCCCGGAGGCGGGGTGGCTGCCGATCGTCCGGGCCGAGGTCGAGGGCGGGCGGACGGCCCTGCTGGTGCACCACGACGACCGGCGGCTGCGCCGGCTCGCGGTGCTGGACGCGGTGCTCAACAACGCCGACCGCAAGGGCGGTCACCTGATCCCGGCCGCCGACGGCCGGGTGTACGGCATCGACCACGGGGTCACCTTCAACACCGAGGACAAGCTGCGCACCCTGCTCTGGGGCTGGGCCGGCGACCCGCTGACCGCCGAGGCGCTGGAGGTGCTGGCCCGGCTGGCCGAGCAGTTGGACGGTGAGCTCGCCGAGCGCCTCGCCCCGCACCTGACGGCGGCCGAACTGGACGCAGCCCGGGCCCGGGTGGCCGAGCTGCGCGGTTCCGGACGGCACCCGCTGCCGCCCGAGGACTGGCCCGCGATCCCCTGGCCGCCGGTGTAGGGACCCCGCGGGTGCGGGGGCCCTCCGGCCGGTCGTTCCCGGGTGTGCGGGCCGGTCGACGGGACGGGCCCGCGCCCCCGGCCACGCCGGTGGTCTGGACCGATACTCGAAATCGGCGGCAGATGGTCTGGACCTGTCCCCGGAACAGGTCGCACACTGCTCCGATGGATGTGCGACGGACCACCCCCGCCCCCCGAACCACGCCGGACCTGCCGTTGCACCGGTTACAGGTCCCGCTGCCCCACCTGCTCCCCTTCGCCGTCGGAAGCTTCGACGCGATCGGCCCGCTCTCCCGGGCCGGCTTCCCCCACCGCCACTCGTTCTACGAGATCGTCCACGTCACCGGCGGCCACGGCGCCCACGTCCTGGACCTCGTCCACCGGCCGCTGGCACCACCGCAGTTGTGCGTGATCACGCCGGGCCAGGTGCACTACTGGGCGGACACCGAGGAACTGGCCGGCCGGGTCGTCCTGTTCAACGAGGACTTCCTGCTCGGACACCCCCAGGACCTCGCCGCCCTGCGGGCCCTGGCCACCCGGCCCGCCATCGCGCTCGGCGACCAGGCCGACGCGATCTCGGGGCTGCTCGCCGACATGGAGTACGAGTACGCGACCAGGGCGTCCGGCTACCAGGGCGTGCTGCGGGCCAGCCTGCACATCCTGATCGTCCGGGCGCTGCGGGCCTGTACACCGGCGGACCGTCCGTCGGTGCCCGGCCGGCCGGCCGAAGTGGCCGCCGCCTTCACCCGGTTGATCGCCCGGCCGGGCGGGGTGCGACACTCGGTGGCCTCCACCGCGCAGGAACTCGGCGTCTCCCCGGGGCACTTGCAGACCCTGGTGAAGCAGGCCACCGGCCGTACCCCGGGCGGACTGATCCGGCGTCAGCAGACGCTGGAAGCCAAACGTCTCCTGGCCTGCACAGATCTGACGATCCGTCAGGTTTCCAAGGAGGCGGGCTTCGTCGACCCGGCGTACTTCTGCCGGTTCTTCCGCAGGGAGACCGGGATGACTCCGGGGGAGTTCCGGGCCCGGGTCGACGGAAATCACCACGATCCCCGGATCATGTCCATCGCGGTCGCGCCGGACGGCCCGTAACTTTGCTGCTGGCCACCGGTGGCCGGTCCGGCGCGCGCGGACGGGCGGCCGGTCCGGCCCTTGTCATGCCCCCACCATGGCAAGGGCCGCCCCCACCCCTCCGCCTCACGATAAGGAGACGGCGCATGTCCACGTCCGACGGCATGATCAGCCGAAAGACCGTCCTGAAGGCTGCCGCCGCACTAGGCGCCGCCCCGCTGCTGGTCGGCGGTGGAGTCGCACTGGCCCGGGACCAGATCGACAGCGGGCAGCCGCTCGGCCTCACCCCCGAGTGCCACGACGGCGACGCCCCCACCGTCGAGCAGATCGAGGGCCCGTACTTCAAGCCCAACTCCCCGCTGCGCAGCTCGATGGTCAACGACGGCCCCGGCACCCACCTGGTGGTCAGCGGCTACGTCTTCGGCCGTGCCTGCCAACCCATCTCCGGCGTGCTGCTGGACTTCTGGCAGGCCGACAACGGCGGCAACTACGACAACGTCACCTACACCTTCCGCGGCCACCAGTTCACCGACGCCAACGGCGCGTACAAGCTGGACACCATCGTGCCCGGCCTCTACCCGGGCCGCACCCGGCACCTGCACGTCAAGCTGCAGGCCCCGGGCCGCCAGATCGTCACCACCCAGCTGTACTTCCCGAACGAGCCGCGCAACAGCACGGACAGCATCTACGACGCCCGGCTGCTGATGAACGTCCGGCAGAACGGCAACACCCGCGAGGCGAGCTTCGACTTCGTGCTGAACGTCGCGCAGACCCCCGGCACGCCCAGCCCGACGCCCACCCCGACGGCCACCCCCACCGGCGGCCCCAGCACCCCGCCGCCGAGCGGCACCTGGGCCGCGGGCACCTCGTACAACGCGGGCGACCGCGTGACCTACAACGGCGTCTCCTACACCTGCCTCCAGGCGCACACCGCCATGGCCGGCTGGGAGCCGCCGAACGTGCCGGCCCTCTGGCAGCGGTCGTAGCGGCTCCGACCGCTCCCCCGGGGGAGCCGGGGGGCCGGGGGGGGGGGGGGGCGCCCCGGCGGGCCTCCGCGGTGGGGACCCGGGCGAGACGCCCGCCCAACCAGTCGTGTTTGAGCGCCGCCC
>NZ_JBHUAF010000111.1:0-10178 GCF_042789895.1 Kitasatospora sp. NPDC056783 | reverse complement strand
GTCGGTGGCAGGGCCGACCGGGCGCTCATCCGCGTTCGGAACCGGGGCGAAAGCCGCGCACTACCAGTCGTGAATCAGCCAGGCAATGGCAAGAAGCGAATCCAGTCGATCTTTCGTACTGGTTAGGCTTTCAAATGTTCGCACGGTTAAAGTTGTTTCCATGCATGCCTGGCCCGCCTCCGAGGTTCCCGCCCTGCCTGGTCAGGGGCTCCCCCTCCACATCCACGACACCGCAGCGGGCACGGTCCGCGAGGTCGTGCCGCTCGACGGCACCGCCCGGATCTACGTTTGCGGCATCACCCCCTACGACGCGACCCACATGGGCCACGCCGCCACCTACAACGCGTTCGACCTGGTGCAGCGCGTCTGGAAGGACGCCGGCCACGACGTCCTGTACATCCAGAACGTCACCGACGTCGACGACCCGCTGCTCGCCCGCGCGATCGAGACCGGTCAGGACTGGACCGCCCTCGCCGAGCGCGAGACGGCCCTGTTCCGCGAGGACATGACCGCGCTGCGCATGCTCCCCCCGGCGCACTACATCGGCGCCGTCGAGTCGATCCCGTGGATCGTCCCGATCGTCCAGAAGCTGCTGGCCTCCGGCGCGGCCTACGACGTGGACGGCGACATCTACTTCTCGGTCGACGCCGACCCGCGCTTCGGCGAGGTCTCCGGCCTCACCCGCGAGGCCATGCGCCCGGTCTTCGCCGAGCGCGGCGGCGACCCGGACCGCCCCGGCAAGCGCAACCCGCTGGACGCCCTGCTCTGGATGGCCGCCCGCCCGGGCGAGCCCGCCTGGGACACCGAGCTCGGCCACGGCCGCCCCGGCTGGCACATCGAGTGCGTCGCCATCGCGCTCCAGTACCTCGGGATGTCCTTCGACATCCAGGGCGGTGGCAGCGACCTCTCCTTCCCGCACCACGAGATGGGCGCCGCGCACGCCCAGGTCGCCACCGGCGCCCACCCGTACGCCAGGGCGTACGTGCACGCCGGGATGGTCGGCCTGGACGGCCACAAGATGTCCAAGTCCCGTGGCAACCTGGTCTTCGTCTCGGCGCTGCGCCGCGAGGGCGTCGACCCGGCCGCGATCCGCCTGGCGCTGCTCTCGCACCACTACCGCGCCGACTGGGAGTGGACCAAGGGCACCCTGGACGAGGCCGTCGAGCGCCTCGCCCGCTGGCGCGCCGCGGTCTCCCGCCCGGACGGCCCGGCGGCCGAGGAGCTGCTCACCGAGGTGCGCGCGGCCCTCGCGAACGACCTGGACGCGCCCGCCGCGCTGGCCGCGGTGGACCGCTGGGCGGCCCGGCAGGAGTCCGAGGGCGGCACCGACATCGGCGCGCCCGGCCTGGTGACCCGCACCGTGGACGCCCTGCTCGGCGTCGCGCTGTAGCGCTCGCGACACGCGTGAGGGGCGGTCGGGACGGATGTCCCGGCCGCCCCTCGGCGTACCGCCTCACTCCTCCTCGGAGCCGTCCGGGCTCTCCCGGCTGCCGCCCGGCGCCTCCGGATCGGCCGGCCGCTCCGCCGTCGCGTGCCCGGCCACCGGCTTCTCGCCGGTCGGCCCGACGTTCTCCCGGCGGCGCAGGTAGCGCTCGAACTCGCGGGCGATGGCGTCCCCGGAGGCCTCCGGCAGCTCCGCGGTGTCCTGGGCCTCCTCCAGCTGCTGGACGTACTCGGCCACCTCGCTGTCCTCGGCGGCCAGCTGGTCCACCCCGAGCTGCCAGGCCCGGGCGTCCTCGGCCAGCTCGCCCGGCGGGATGCGCAGGTCGAGCAGGTCCTCCAGCTTGTTGACCAGGGCCAGCGTGGCCTTGGGGTTCGGCGGCTGCGAGACGTAGTGCGGCACCGCCGCCCAGAGCGTCACGGCCGGGACCCCGGCGTGGGTGCAGGCCTCCTGGAGCACCCCGACGATGCCGGTGGGGCCCTCGTAACGGCTCTCCTCCAGGTCCAGCCGGCGGGCCAGCTCAGGATCGGAGGTGACGCCGCTGACCGGTACCGGGCGGCTGTGCGGGGTGTCCCCGAGCAGGGCGCCCAGGATCACCACCAGCTCGACGCCCAGCTCGTGCGCGATGCCCAGCAGCTCGTTGCAGAACGAGCGCCAGCGCATGCTCGGTTCGATGCCGCGGACCAGCACGAGGTCCCTGGTCGTCGGTTCCGTGACGCGGATCACCGAGAGCCGGGTGGTCGGCCAGGTGATCCGGCGGATGCCGCCGTCCAGCCAGACCGTGGGCCGGTTGACCTGGAAGTCGTAGTAGTCCTCCGCGTCCAGGGCGGCGAACACCTTGCCGCTCCAGGTCTCGTCCAGATGTGCCAGAGCCGCGGAGGCGGCGTCGCCGGCGTCGTTCCAGCCTTCGAAGGCGCAGACCATCACCGGGTCGATCAACTCGGGAACATCTTCCAGCTCGATCACCCAGCGTCTCCCTCCGGTCGGCGGTCGGGCCCGCGCCGCCCGGGGCGGCCTGCCCGGGCGCCGACCGGCCGGCTGCCGACTGTCGAACCTCTCGTCTCCCATGGAACGCCTCGCTCCATGGTCCCTACCTGCCCAGCCTACGGGCTTTGATGCGCACGGCGGCCGGGCACCGGGACAGTCTGGGGGAGCGGGGCGCCGCGATCCACCGGATATCACGGGACCCTCGGCTGACGAGCCGTCAGGTCGCGGCGGCGGCGAAGGGTGAGCGGACGGGGGCGTGGCGTGACGGCCGGGGTCCGCTATCCGGCGTCCACCCAGCCGTCGCGGTACGCCGCCCAGTGCTCGGGCCGCGCGGCGAAGTCCACGTACAGCGCGACGCCGAAGTTCTCCCGCCGCCCGTCCTCCCGGTCCAGGCCCAGCCGGACGCCCCGGACGGCGGCGCGGACGGTCTCCGCGTCGCCCCAGTGGCCCCACTTGTCCTCCTGGAAGAAGGGCAGGCCCATCAACAGGTCCACGCCGGCCGGGGTGGACCGCAGCGCGAGCTCGGTCTGCCGGGCGACGTAGCCGCCGTACAGCGGCTCGGTGGGCATCGACGTGTCGTAGCTCATCACCGCGATCTGGTCGACCCGCCGGGCGGTCTCGGTGAAGTACGCCCGGTCCCACCACTTGCCGTGGTCGGTGAGCAGGATGCCGGCCGTGTGCAGGCCCGGGACCGGGTCGATCTGCGGGGCCGCCACCGACAGCTTGGCGCCGCGCGCCGCGGTGACCGGGCGGACCTGGTCGAGCAGGGCCAGCCAGCCCGCCGAACCGGGGCGGATCGGCTCCATGTCGAAGTGCACGCCGTCGAAGCCGAGGTCCAGCACCTGGCCGGCCGAGGCGGTGACCCGGTCCCGGGTGGGGCCGTCCTCCAGGTCCAGGGCGTCCTTCTCCGGTTTGACCTCGTCGCCCAGCCAGGCCTGGAGGCGCACGCCCGGCAGCTCCCGGTGCACGGTGTCGGTGAACCAGCGGGCCCGGGGGTGGACGGCGGGCGGCAGCGAACCGTCGTGTTCCAGCGGGCCGGTGTGCACGTAGAGGTCCCGGATGCCGGTGCCGGCCAGCTGCCGCGCGAGCGCGGCCACGTCGGCCTCGGTCCTGCGGCCGTCCACCCAGGCGTGGCCGAGCCAGAGCGCGTCCCGGCCCCGGGTGCGGGCCTCGGCGTCGGGAGCGCCCGTGTAGTGCAGGCGGAACATGACGAAGACGGAGCCCAGCGCGGTGGCCGGAACGGCCACCGCGAGGGCCAGGGCCAGCAGGGCCCGGCGCCACCACGACCATGCCCGCCAGCGGGCGCGCAGCGCTCTGGCCGGGGCCGTCGAGGCCCGACCGGCACGGCGCGCGAAGGTCCGGAATCCGGCCACGCGCTTGCTCCCCCCTTGCGGTCGAGCGCTCAGGATACGGAATGGAACGGCGAGCCCACCCGCGGGCCGGATACCCTGGCGAGGTGCGTACCCGAGCAAGCGGGTTCGCAAAGCCGACAGCCGTCGCACCAGGGAGACGCCCCATGGCCATCGCAGCCGACCCGTCCGTCACTCAGCAGAGCCGCGCGAACGCGCTGCGCGAAGCGCTCGCCACCCGGGTGGTGGTCGCCGACGGTGCCATGGGCACCATGCTCCAGGCGCAGGACCCGACGCTGGAGGACTTCCAGAACCTCGAAGGCTGCAACGAGGTTCTCAACGTCACCCGCCCGGACATCGTCCGGTCCGTCCACGAGGCCTACTTCGGCGTCGGCGTGGACTGTGTGGAGACGAACACCTTCGGCGCGAACTTCAGCGCGCTCGGCGAGTACGAGATCGCCGAGCGGATCTTCGAGCTCTCCGAGGCCGGCGCCCGGATCGCCCGTGAGGTGGCGGACGCCCATAGCGCGGCCGACGGCCGCACCCGCTGGGTGCTCGGCTCGATCGGCCCCGGCACCAAGCTGCCGACGCTGGGCCACGCCCCGTACGAGGTGCTGCGCGACGGCTTCCAGCGGAACGCGGCCGGCCTGATCGCGGGCGGTGTGGACGCGTTGCTGGTCGAGACCAGCCAGGACCTGCTCCAGACCAAGGCCGCCGTCCTGGGCTCCAAGCGGGCCCTGGCCGAGGCCGGGCTGGACCTGCCGGTGCTGGTGCAGGTGACGGTGGAGACCACCGGCACCATGCTGCTCGGCTCCGAGATCGGCGCCGCGCTCACCGCGCTGGAGCCGCTCGGCGTCGACTACATCGGCCTCAACTGCGCGACGGGCCCGGCCGAGATGAGCGAGCACCTGCGCTACCTGGCGAAGAACGCGAGGATCGGCCTGTCGTGCATGCCGAACGCGGGCCTGCCGGTGCTCGGCAAGGACGGCGCCCACTACCCGCTCTCCCCGGCCGAACTGGCCGACGCCCACGACGTGTTCACCCGGGAGTACGGGCTGTCGCTGGTCGGCGGCTGCTGCGGCACCACGCCCGAGCACCTGCGCCAGGTGGTCGAGCGGGTCCAGGGCCGCCCCATCGCCCCGCGTGACCCGCGGCCCGAGCCCTCGGCGGCCTCGCTGTACCAGGCGGTGCCGTTCCGGCAGGACACCTCGTACCTGGCGATCGGCGAGCGCACCAACGCCAACGGCTCGAAGAAGTTCCGCGAGTCGATGCTGGCCGGCGACTGGCAGGCCTGCGTGGAGATCGCCCGCGACCAGATCCGCGACGGCTCCCACCTGCTGGACCTGTGCGTGGACTACGTCGGCCGCGACGGCGTCGCGGACATGAGGGAGATCGCCGGCCGGCTGGCCACCGCCTCCACCCTGCCGATCGTGCTGGACTCCACCGAGCCGCCCGTGCTGCGGGCCGGCCTGGAGGCGCTCGGCGGGCGCGCGGTGCTCAACTCGGTGAACTACGAGGACGGCAACGCCCCGGACTCGCGCTTCGGCAGGATCGCCTCGCTGGCCCGGGAGCACGGCGCCGGCCTGATCGCGCTGACCATCGACGAGGAGGGCCAGGCCCGCACCGCCGGGAAGAAGGTCGAGATCGCCGAGCGGCTGATCGACGAGCTCACCACCGACTACGGCATCGACGAGGGCTCGATCCTGGTCGACTGCCTCACCTTCACCCTGGCCACCGGCCAGGAGGAGTCCCGCCGGGACGGCATCGAGACCATCGAGGCGATCCGCGAGCTCAAGCGCCGCCGCCCCGCGGTGCAGACCACCCTGGGCCTGTCCAACATCTCCTTCGGCCTCAACCCGGCCGCCCGGGTGGTCCTCAACTCCGTCTTCCTGCACGAGTGCGTGGAGGCCGGCCTGGACTCGGCGATCGTGCACGCCTCCAAGATCCTGCCGATCTCCCGCATCCCCGAGGAGCAGCTCGAGGCCGCCCTCGACCTGGTCCACGACCGCCGCCGTGACGGCTACGACCCGCTGCAGCGCCTGCTGGAGCTGTTCGAGGGCGTCTCCTCGGCCTCGGTCAAGGCCTCCAAGGCCGAGGAACTGGCCGCGCTCCCGCTGGAGGAGCGGCTGCGGCGCCGGATCGTCGACGGCGAGCGGGGCGGCCTGGAGGCCGACCTGGACGAGGCGCTGACCCTGCGCCCGGCGCTGGAGATCATCAACGACACCCTGCTGTCCGGCATGAAGGTCGTCGGCGAGCTCTTCGGCTCCGGCCAGATGCAGCTGCCGTTCGTACTCCAGTCCGCCGAGGTGATGAAGACCGCGGTGGCGCACCTGGAGCCGTTCATGGAGAAGTCCGACAGCGAGGGCAAGGGCACCATCGTGCTGGCCACCGTCAAGGGCGACGTCCACGACATCGGCAAGAACCTGGTGGACATCATCCTGTCCAACAACGGCTACAACGTCGTCAACCTGGGCATCAAGCAGCCCGTCTCGGCGATCCTGGACGCCGCCCAGGAGCACAACGCGGACGTCATCGGGATGTCCGGGCTGCTGGTCAAGTCCACCGTGATCATGAAGGAGAACCTGGAGGAGCTGAACCAGCGCAAGCTGGCCGCGTCCTTCCCGGTGATCCTCGGCGGCGCCGCCCTCACCCGGGCGTACGTCGAGCAGGACCTCCACGAGATCTACGAGGGCGAGGTCCGCTACGCCCGCGACGCCTTCGAGGGGCTGCGGCTGATGGACGCGCTGATCGCGGTCAAGCGCGGTGTGCCGGGTGCGACGCTGCCGGAGCTGAAGCAGCGTCGGCACGCCCGGGTGGAGGTGGAGGAGCCGGAGCCGGAGGTGAACCTCGGCCAGATCCGCTCCGACGTCGCCGTCGACAACGCCGTGCCGACCCCGCCGTTCTGGGGGGACCGGATCGTCAAGGGCATCCCGTTCGCGGACTACGCCTCCTGGCTGGACGAGGACGCGCTGTTCAAGGGGCAGTGGGGCCTGAAGGCCGCCCGCGCCGGCGACGGCCCCTCGTACGAGGAGCTGGTGGAGACCGAGGGCCGGCCGCGGCTGCGGGCCTGGCTCGACCGCCTGCAGACCGAGGGGTGGCTGGAGGCCGCCGTGGTCTACGGCTACTACCCGGCGAACTCCAAGGGCGACGACCTGATCGTCTTCCACGAGGACGGCACCGAGCGCACCCGCTTCACCTTCCCGCGCCAGCGGCGCGGGCGCCGGCTGTGCCTGGCGGATTTCTTCCGTCCGGAGGAGTCGGGGGTGCGGGATGTGGTGGGTCTTCAGGTGGTGACGATGGGCAACCGGATCTCGGAGGCGGCGAACGAGTTGTTCGCGGGCAACTCGTACCGGGACTATCTGGAGCTGCACGGCCTGTCGGTGCAGTTGGCGGAGGCGTTGGCGGAGTTCTGGCACGCGCGGGTCCGTTACGAGCTGGGTTTCTCCGGTGAGGACCCGCAGGACGTGAAGGACATGTTCGCGCTCAAGTACCGCGGCGCCCGCTTCTCGCTCGGCTACGGGGCCTGCCCGGAGCTGGAGGACCGGGCCAAGATCGCCGAGCTGCTGCGGCCGGAGCGGATCGGCGTGGTGCTCTCCGAGGAGTTCCAGCTCCACCCGGAGCAGTCCACCGACGCCATCGTGATCCACCACCCGGAGGCGAAGTACTTCAACGCCCGGTAATCCGGGGTTCGCGCAGCGTTCGCTCCTTCCGGACGAAGCGGGCGTATCCTTGATGATCCTGAACGGGCCGGTCCGCTCACCAGCGGGCCGGCCCGCGCCTTCCCCGGGCACGTCCCGGGCCTGCCGGAAGGACCCCCACCATGACGACCAGTCCCACCGCCACGCGCGTCCTCGACCACGGGGACGGCCGCGGGCTCCAGGCGGTGCTGCTGGACATGGACGGGACGCTGGTGGACACCGAGGACTTCTGGTGGCAGGCCGAGGCCTCGCTCTTCGCCGAGCTGGGCCACGAGCTGGACGAGGCGGACCGCGCCCACGTGGTCGGCGGCCCGATGACCAGGGTGATGGACTACCTGGTCGCCCGCACCGGGGCGGACATCGCGCCGGCCGACCTCGGCGTGCTGGTCAACCAGCGCTTCGTCGACCTGCTGGCCGGCGGCGTGCCGCTGATGCCGGGCGCCGAGCGGCTGCTCAACACCCTCGCCGCGCACGGCGTCCCGGCCGCCCTGGTGTCCGCCTCGCACCGGCACGTGATCGACATCGTGCTGCGCTCGCTGGGCGCCCACCACTTCGCCTTCACCATCGGCGGGGACGAGGTGCCGCGCACCAAGCCGTTCCCGGACCCGTACCTGGAGGCGGCCCGCCGACTGGGCGCGGAGCCGTCCCGCTGCGTGGTGATCGAGGACACCCCGACCGGGGTCCGGGCGGGTGAGGCGGCCGGCTGCCCGGTGATCGCGGTGCCCTCGGTGGCGCCGGTCGAGCCGGCTCCGGGGCGGCTGGTGCTGCCCTCGCTGGAACGGGTCGACCTCGACCTGTTGCGCTCCCTGGTCGCTTCGCGAGTGTGATTGTCATCTCACCGAGGCCCCGACCTACTTGCCGGTAAGTGGCCTGCCGGGGCTCCCGGAGAGAGTCTCCGGGGGAGAAAACGGGCAATGGCTGACAACTCGTCGAACGCGCCGTGATGCCCTGAACCACCGTGTCCCAAACGTCACCTGAACGAGTACCGGTCGTACGTGTTCGATGTGGCACGCTACTCGGGTTCGTGCCACCCAGAAGGACGCGCCTCGTGAAGACTTCAGTTGAACGCCTGGCAGTACTCGGTTGCGCCGGCCTGGTCACCGTGTCGGTGGCCGGTTGCGGATCCATGACCGACGTGGTCAAGGGGGACGGCGGCAAGTCGATCACCATGGGCACCAGTCAGCTGACCGGTGTCCTGGACCCGGCGGCCGCCTACGACGCCGGCTCCTGGATGCTGCTGCGCAACACCTTCCAGTCGCTGCTCACCTTCCAGGCCGCCGCCAGCGCGCCGTCCCCGGACGCCGCGCAGTCCTGCGAGTTCACCAACGGTGAGGCCACCGAGTACCACTGCACCCTGAAGCCGGGTCTGAAGTTCTCCAACGGACACCCGCTGACGGCCCAGGACGTGGTCTTCTCGATCGAGCGCACCAAGAAGATCAATGACCCCACCGGCCCGGCCGAGCTGCTGGACTCGATCAAGTCGGTCGAGGCCAAGGGCGACAACGAGGTGCTCTTCCACCTCTCCACGCCCGACGCCACCCTGCCGGCCAAGCTGGCGAGCCCGGTCGGCGCCATCGTCGACCACGCGTACTACCCCGCCGACAAGGTCCTCCCGAACGACAAGCTGATCGGCTCCGGCCCGTACCGCTTCGACGCGCTGGAGCAGTTCAACGGCGGCAAGCAGCTGGGCAAGGTCGTCATGGCGCCGAACGACAAGTACAGCGGCGAGGCCAAGCTGCGGAACAACAAGTTCACGGTGCGGTACTTCGACAAGGCCGAGGACCTGAAGTCCGCGCTGGACAAGGGCGAGGTCGACCTCACCGACAACAGCCTGGAGCCGAACACCGCCGCCCAGGTCCGCTCCGACCAGCAGGGCGGCAAGACCGACCTCCAGGTGACCGAGGGCGACAGCAACGACACCCGTTCGCTGGTCCTCAACACCAAGGACCCGCTGATGAGCAACGTCGCCGTCCGGCAGGCCGTGGCCCAGATGATGGACCGCAAGGCGCTGGCCCGCGACGTCTTCGCCCGCACCGTCCAGGCGCTCTACTCCATGGTCCCGGCGGGTCTGCCCGGCCACACCACGGCCTTCTTCGACCGCTACGGCGACCAGGACGTGAACAAGGCGAAGAAGATCCTGGCCGACGCCAAGATCCAGACGCCGGTCAAGTTCACCCTCACCTGGTCCCGTTCGCGGGCCGGCAGCAACGAGGCCGAGACGCTGAAGAAGCAGCTGGAGAACGGCGGCGTCTTCCAGGTGAACCTCGTCCAGGAGTCCGACTGGGACTCGTACCGCAAGGGCTGGAACGAGGGCAAGTACCAGGCGTACATCATCGGTTGGTTCGCCGACTACCCGGACCCGGACAACTACCTCGCCCCGCTGCTCGTCAACGGCGGTGCCTACCACCACGGTTGGGACGACCCGCGGATCAGCGGGCGGCTGGTGCCGGACGGCCTCAAGCAGACCGACCGCAGCGCCGCGGCCGCCACCTACGCGCAGATCCAGCAGATCGAGGCCGAGAACGTGCCGCTGATCCCGCTGTACCAGAACAAGTCCTTCTACGCGGCCCGCTCGTACGTCACCGGCGTCGAGTCCACCGTCGACACCACCGGCTACTTCCGCTTCTGGGAGATCAGCCGGACCAACAAGTAGTCCCGGCAGCAGTACGGCGGCCCGCCCGCTCCTACCGTCCGGTACGGGGG
>NZ_JBHUAF010000110.1:0-22307 GCF_042789895.1 Kitasatospora sp. NPDC056783 | reverse complement strand
GGCCCTGCTGCTTCGGTCGGGAGGCCCGGGGGCCGGGCGGATCAGCCCAGGTCGACCGAACGCGCGAAGCGGGCGCCGATCTCGGCGGCGATGGCCGAGAGCACCTCCTGCGGGATCTCGGTGTCCACCGTGATCGAGGCCAGCGCGTCGCCGCCGTCGCGGGCGACCTGCATGCCGGCGATGTTGATGCCCGCGTCGCCGAGGTGGCGGCCGAGCACGCCGACCACGCCGGGGCGGTCCTCGTACTTGAAGAAGGCCATGTGGTCGGTGAGCGCCACGTCCACGTCGAAGGCGTCCACGCCGACGATCTTCTGGGTCTGCTTGGGGCCCGCCAGCGTGCCGGAGATGGCGATCTCCCCGCCGCCCGAGAGGGTGCCGCGGACGGTGATCACGTTGCGGTGCTCGGGGCTCTCGCTGGAGGTCGTCAGGCGGACCTCGACGCCGCGCTCCTGGGCGAACAGCGGGGCGTTGACGTAGGACACCGTCTCCGCCACCACGTCCTCGAACACGCCCTTCAGCGCGGACAGTTCGAGCACCTTCACATCGTGCTGGGTGATCTCGCCGCGAACCTCGACGTCGAGGCGGACGGCCACCTCGCCGGCCAGCGCGGTGAAGATCCGGCCGAGCTTCTCGGCCAGCGGCAGGCCCGGACGGACGTCCTCGGCGATCACGCCGCCCTGGACGTTCACCGCGTCCGGCACCAGCTCGCCGGCCAGCGCGAGGCGCACCGACCTGGCGACGGCGATGCCGGCCTTCTCCTGCGCCTCGTCGGTGGAGGCGCCCAGGTGCGGGGTGGCGACCACGTTGTCGAAGGCGAACAGCGGGGAGTCGGTGCAGGGCTCCTTGGCGTACACGTCGAGGCCCGCGCCGGCCACCCGGCCCTCGCGCAGCGCGGCGGCGAGCGCCTCCTCGTCCACGATCCCGCCGCGGGCGGCGTTCACGATGCGGACGGTCGGCTTGACCTTGTGCAGCGCGTCGTCGCCGATCAGGCCGATGGTCTCCGGGGTCTTCGGGAGGTGGACGGTGATGAAGTCCGAGACCTCCAGCAGCTCCTCCAAGGTGACCAGCTTGACGCCCATCTGCGCGGCGCGGGCGGCCTGGATGTAGGGGTCGTACGCGACGATCTTCATCCCGAACGCGGACATCCGCTGGGCCACCAGGACGCCGATCCGGCCGAGGCCGACGACACCGAGGGTCTTCTCGCTCAGCTCGACGCCGGTGTACTTGTTGCGCTTCCACTCGCCCTGCTTGAGCGCGGCGTTGGCCGGCGCGATGTTGCGGGCGACGGAGATCAGCAGGCCGCAGGCGAGCTCGGCGGCGGTGACGATGTTGGAGGTCGGCGCGTTGACGACCATCACGCCGGCCTTGGTGGCGGCGGAGACGTCCACGTTGTCCAGGCCGACGCCGGCCCGGGCGACCACCTTGAGCTTGCGGGCGACGGCCAGCGCCTCCGCGTCGACCTTGGTGGCGGAGCGGATCAGGATCGCGTCGACGTCGGCGATCGCGGTCAGCAGCTCGGTGCGGTCGGCGCCGTTGCAGTGGCGGATCTCGAAGTCGGGGCCGAGGGCGTCCACGGTGGCGGGCGACAGCTCTTCGGCGATCAGAACGACGGATTTGCTCACGACAGTGTGGTCCTTAACTGTCCGGTTCCCCCGAGCACGCAGCCGGCGTGGAGGGCGGGGGAAGGTGGCATGCCGCGTAGGTAGACGCACGACGCTGTGGGCCTGACGCGCACTCGGAGTGTATCGACGGGCTGGGTAGCGGGCTGCTCCCGTCCGGCGAAATCACCCGGACGAGAGCAGCCTACTTGTACAAGGGAGTTACAAAATCGAAGCCGGAACCGGCTCCGGAGGAGGATCAGGCGTTCTCGTTGACCCAGCTCATCAGCGAGCGCAGCTTCTTGCCGGTGGTCTCCAGCAGGTGGTCCTCGTCGGCCTTCTTGTACTCGTTGTACTTGGGCAGACCCGCCTTGTACTCGGCGATCCAGGTGTTGGCGAAGGTGCCGTCCTGGATCTCGGCGAGGACCTTCTTCATCTCGGCCTTGGTGGCGTCGGTGATGATCCGCGGGCCGGTGACGTAGTCGCCCCACTCGGCGGTCTCGGAGACCGACCAGCGCATCTTCTCCAGGCCGCCCTCGTACATCAGGTCGACGATGAGCTTCAGCTCGTGCAGGCACTCGAAGTAGGCGATCTCCGGCTGGTAGCCGGCCTCGACCAGGGTCTCGAAACCGGCCTTCACCAGGGCGGCGGTGCCACCGCAGAGGACGGCCTGCTCACCGAACAGGTCGGTCTCGGTCTCCTCGGTGAAGGTGGTCTTGATGACGCCGGCCTTGGTGGCGCCCAGGCCCTTGGCGTACGACAGCGCCAGGTCGAAGGCCTTGCCCGAGGCGTCCTGCTCGACCGCGACGATCGCGGGGACGCCGCGGCCCTCCTCGTACTGGCGGCGGACCAGGTGGCCCGGGCCCTTCGGGGCGACCATGCAGACGTCGACGTCCGCCGGGGGCTTGATGAAGCCGAAGCGGATGTTCAGGCCGTGGCCGAAGAACAGGGCGTCGCCGGACTTCAGGTGCGGGGCGATGTCCGCCTCGTAGACGTCGGCCTGGATCGGGTCCGGCACCAGGATCATGATGACGTCGGCCTCGGCCGCCGCCTCGGCCGGGGTGACGACGCGCAGGCCGGCCTCCTCCGCCTTCGCGCGGGACGTGGACTCCGGCTTCAGGCCGACCCGGACGTCGGCGCCGGAGTCGCGCAGCGACAGCGCGTGGGCGTGGCCCTGGCTGCCGTAGCCGATGACCGCGACCTTGCGGCCCTGGATGATGGACAGGTCGGCGTCGTCTTCGTAGAACAGCTCGGCCACGGGGGCACATCTCCTTGCGTGATGGGTGCCGGGTACTCGGTGTGCACCGCATGCGTACCGGCGGGGGGGGGTTGGGTCTCTGCTCGAAAGGTGCCGCGCGCGCCAGCGCGCCGTTGGAAGGGCGGTGGTGGGCGACGGGAGGGCGAAAGGTGCCGCGCGCCAGCGCGCCGTTGGAAGGGCGGTGGTGGGCGACGGGAGGGCGAGACGGCGCTGTTTACGCGCTGCGGTCCAGGGCGCGCAGCGAGCGGTCCGTGATGGAACGCGCGCCGCGGCCGATGGCGACCAGGCCGGACTGGACCAACTCCTTGATGCCGTAAGGCTCCAGCATCCGGAGCATGGCCTCCAGCTTGTCCGAGCTGCCGGTGGCCTCGATGGTCACCGCTTCCGGCGACACGTCGACGGTCTTGGCACGGAACAGCTGGACGATCTCGACGATCTGCGACCGGGTCTCGTTGTCGGCGCGGACCTTCACCAGGACCAGTTCCCGCTGGATCGCAGCGGACTGGTCGAGTTCGACGATCTTTATCACGTTCACGAGCTTGTTGAGCTGCTTGGTGACCTGTTCCAGCGGGAGGTCCTCGACGTTGACCACGATCGTCATCCGGGACACGTCCGGGTGCTCGGTCGAGCCGACGGCGAGGGAGTCGATGTTGAAGCCCCGACGGGAGAACAGCGCGGCGATGCGGGCGAGCACGCCGGGCTTGTTCTCGACCAGGACGGAGAGGGTGTGCTTGGACATGGGGTTCCTCAATCGTTCTGGGTAAGGGCCGTCAGTCGAGATCGTCGCCGAAGTCGGGGCGCACGCCCTTGGCGAACTGGATCTCGTCGTTGCTGGTGCCGGCCGCGACCATCGGCCAGACCATGGCGTCCTGGTGGACGATGAAGTCGATGACGACCGGGCGGTCGTTGATCTCCATCGCCTGCTTGATGACCGCGTCCAGGTCCTCGGGGCGCTCGCAGCGCAGGCCCACGCAGCCCATCGCCTCGGCCAGCAGGACGAAGTCGGGGATCCGGGTGCCCTGGGCCGGCGGCTCGATGCCGTCGTGTCCGGGGCCGGAGTGCAGCACGGTGTTGGAGTAGCGCTGGTTGTAGAACAGCGTCTGCCACTGCCGGACCATGCCCAGCGAGCCGTTGTTGATGACCGCGACCTTGATCGGGATGTCGTTCAGGGCGCAGGTGACCAGTTCCTGGTTGGTCATCTGGAAGCAGCCGTCGCCGTCGATGGCCCAGACCGCGCTCTCCGGGCGGCCGGCCTTGGCGCCCATCGCGGCGGGGACGGCGTAGCCCATCGTCCCGGCACCACCCGAGTTGAGCCAGGTGCCCGGCTTCTCGAAGCGGATGAACTGCGAGCTCCACATCTGGTGCTGGCCCACGCCCGCGGCGTAGATCGCCTCGGGGCCGACCAGCCGGCCGATCCGCTCGATGACCTGCTGCGGCGACAGCTGCCCGGCGGGGGCCGCCTCGTAGCCGAGCGGGTAGGTCTTCTTCCACTCGTCGAGCCGCTCCCACCACTCGGTGTAGTCGCCCTTGTGGCCGGCGTCGAACTCCGCCTGGACGGCGACGATCAGGTCGGCGAGCACCTCGCGGGCGTCACCGACGATCGGCACGTCCGCCGGGCGGTTCTTGCCGATCTCGGCCGGGTCGATGTCGGCGTGGACGACCTTGGCGTTCGGCGCGAAGCCGTCCAGCTTGCCGGTGACGCGGTCGTCGAAGCGGGCGCCGAGGGTGAACAGCAGGTCGGACTTCTGGAGCGCGGTGACGGCCGGGACGGAGCCGTGCATGCCGGGCATGCCCAGGTGCTGCGGGTGGCTGTCGGGGAAGGCGCCGAGCGCCATCAGGGTGGTGACCACCGGGGCGCCGGTCAGCTCGGCGAGGATCCGCAGCTCGGCGGTGGCCCCCGCCTTGATCACACCGCCGCCGACGTACAGCACCGGGCGCTTCGCGGCGACCAGCATCTTCGCGGCCTCGCGGATCTGCTTGGCGTGCGGCTTGGTCACCGGGCGGTAGCCGGGCAGCGCGGTCTCGACCGGCCAGCGGAAGGTGGTGGTCGCCTGGAGCGCGTCCTTGGCGATGTCGACCAGGACCGGGCCGGGACGGCCGGTGGCGGCGATGTGGAAGGCCTCGGCGATCACCCGGGGGATCTCGGCCGGGTCGGTGACCAGGTAGTTGTGCTTGGTGATCGGCATCGTGATGCCGCAGATGTCCGCCTCCTGGAAGGCGTCAGTGCCGATCGCCTTCGAGGAGACCTGGCCGGTGATCGCGACGACCGGCACCGAGTCCATGTAGGCGTCGGCGATCGGGGTGACCAGGTTGGTCGCGCCCGGTCCGGAGGTCGCCATGCAGACCCCGACCCGGCCGGTGGCCTGGGCGTAGCCGGTGGCGGCGTGGCCGGCACCCTGCTCGTGCCGGACCAGGATGTGGCGCACCTTGACGGAGTCCATCAGGGGGTCGTACGCGGGAAGGATGGCCCCGCCCGGGATGCCGAAGACGGTGTCCGCACCGACGGCCTCCAGCGAGCGGATGAGCGACTGGGCGCCGGTCATGGTCTCGACGACGTGCTGGGGAGCGGGAGCGTTGGCGGCCGGGTTGTCCCCGCGGCGGGGGGAAGCGGCGTGCTCGGTCATCTGCCTGTCTCTTCTCGGATTTTGCCGACCCGGTGCTGCGGGCCCCGGTGCTGCGAGGGTGGGGTCCCGGTCCGGGTCGATCGCCGGCTCTGCCTCAATCGTCCCGTTTGAGCCGACGAGTCGGACGTGCTCGGGCGGTCGAGGCCAGGGGTCTTGCGGAGGTGGAACAGCGTCAGTGCAACAAAAAACCCCTCGTGCCCAAGGGCATGCGAGGGGTGGCGCGTCGGTCTGTCACGAGGAGGGCGTACGAGCCCACTCAGCCGACGCGCCCGCCAAGTACGAGAATTCGGGTGCGCATGGCAATGACCTTCCTCCCGTGCGGGGCGGCATGTCAAGCAGGTGGGACGGCCGTCTCGCCATGCGGACCGCTCGACGGGCCGGTAGCGGCACGGCGTTCGGGCAGGTCAGAACCGCCGTGGTGATCTGCGCCACGTCCCGGCGCGGCGCCCGTCCGACCGTTCGCCGGGCCACTCGTCCGGGTGTCGCCGGCGGCGGCCGGGTGCGGACGGCGGTCGGGGGCGGCGCCCTGCGGCACGGCCGGCGGGGAGCCGCGGCGGGCCAGCGCGCGGCGCAGCCGGGGCTCGTCCAGCGGCGGGGCGAAGACCGAGCCCTGGGCCCGCCCGCAGCCCAGCTCCCGCAGCGCGGCGGCCTGGCGGGGCAGGTCCACGCCCTCGGCGGCGGTGGTCATCCCGAGGTCCCGGCCGAGCCGCAGCGCGTGCCCGGCGAGGGTGCGGCTGAGCGGGGACTCGCCGAGGTCCTGGACGAGCGTGCGGTCCAGTTTGAGGCCGTCCAGCGGGAGCCGGGCGAGGGCGCCGAGCGAGCCGCCGCCGGCGCCGTACCCGGCGAGCCAGGTGGAGACGCCGAGGCCGCGCAGGGCGGAGAGCCGGCGGCCGAGTTCGTCGGCGAGCGAGTCCGGGCCCATCCGGGCCACCTCGATCACCAGCTCGTCGGCCGGGAGCCCGCTGTCCCGCAGCGCCGCGGCCACCGTCTCGTACAGGCCCGGCGAGCAGAGCCGCTCGACGGTGAGCCGGACGGACACCGGGACGGGCTCCGGCACGCCGCGGCCCCGGCCGGTCAGGCCGCGCCGCTCGGCGGCCGCGGTGACCGCCTCCATGACCAGCCAGCGGGAGAACCGGGTGGCCGCGTCGCCGTGGTCGGCCGAACGCAGGAACTCGGCCGGGGTGAGCAGCAAACCGCCCACCGAGCGCCAGCGGGCCTGGGCCTCGACGCTGGTCACGTTGCCGCTGCCGAGGTCCACCACGGGCTGGTGGAGCAGCGTGAAGCCGCCCTCCCGGACGGCCAGCCGCAGCCGCTCCTCCAACTCGGTGCGGCGCTCCAGGTCGGCCCGCATCGCGGGGGTGTAGAGCACCACCCGGCCCTTGCCCTCGGACTTGGCCCGGTACATCGCCAGGTCGGCGTTGCGCATCAGCTCGTCGGCGGCGGCTCTGGGGTCGGCCGCCGGGCCGCGCTCCGGGGTGCCGAAGGCGATGCCGATGCTGGCGGCGACGCTGAGTTCGGCGCCGCCGATCCAGTACGGCTCGGAGAGCGCGAGGCGCAGCCGCTCGGCCAGTTCCTGGACCTGGAGGCGGCCGAGCCGGCCGCAGACCAGCGCGGCGAACTCGTCGCCGCCGAACCGGGCGACGGTGTCCCCGCAGCGGACGGCCGCCTGGAGCCGCCGGGCGGCCTGCACCAGCAGCTCGTCGCCGACCTGGTGCCCGGCGGTGTCGTTGACCGCCTTGAAGCCGTCCAGGTCGAGGAAGAGCACCGCGATCCCGGCGCCCGTCTCGCCCTGCTGGCCGCGGGCGCCGAGGGCGGCCCGCAGCCGCTGGGTGAACAGCGCCCGGTTGGGCAGGTCGGTGAGCGGGTCGTGGAACGCGTTGTGCTGCAACTGGGCCTGGAGCATGACGCGTTCGGTGACGTCCCGGCTGTTGAGCAGCAGGCCGTCGCGGTGCCGGCTGACGGTGGACTCGACGTGCAGCCACTCGCCGGCCCCGGAGCTGATCCGGCACTCGACCCGGGTGGAGAGCTCGGCGGTGCCGGGGCTGCGGTGGGTGGTGAGCCGGACCCTGGCGAGGTAGCGGCGGACCTCGGACAGCACCCGGCCGACATCCTCGGGGTGGACCAGGTCCAGCAGGTTGCCGCCGACCAGCCCCTCGGGGTCCCGCCCGTAGACGCCGAGCGCGGCCGGCGAGACGTAGGAGAGCACGCCGTTGCCGCCGGCGATCATGATGACGTCGCTGGAGCCCTGCACCAGGGAGCGGAAGTGCGCCTCCTTGTGGGCGAGTTCCTGGGCCAGCGACAGGTTGTCCAGCAGCATCACGCCCTGCCGCAGGATCAGTGCCAGCCCGACGGTGCACGCGGCCGCGGCCACCACGCGGTCCAACTCCCGTCCGCCGAGGGCGTTGTAGAGGATGCCGGCGGTACAGACCGCGGCGGCCGCGTACGGGGTCAGCGCGCTGAAGGTGGTGGCGACCCGGCGGCGCGGCAGGCCGCCGGCCGAGGGGTGCTCACGGGTGGGGCGGCGCCAGCGCGGCGACCACGGCGCCCAGGCCAGCAGCAGGCTGCCGGAGAACCAGCCGGCGTCCAGGAGTTCGCCCGAGTGGTAGCTGCTGCGCAGCTCCGGGGAGGTGAACAGGGCGTCGCAGGTGACGGTGACGGCGAGCGCCAGCATCGCGGTGTGCACGGCGGCCCGGTTGCCGTCCCGGCCGCCGAAGCGCAGCCCGACCACCAGGCTGACCAGCAGGATGTCCAGCACCGGGTAGGCCAGGTTGAGGGCCAGGCGCAGCGGGGAGCCGTCCTCGCCGGCCGCGATCCGGCCGAGCGCCAGGCTCCAGCTGAGGGTGAACAGCGAGCCGGCGATCAGCCAGCCGTCGAGCAGCAGGCAGAGCCAGCCGGCCGCCGTGCGCGGGTGCTGGGCGAGCACCAGGACGCCGGTGATGGCGAGCGGGGCGAACAGCAGGAAGGCGTACTCGGCGAGCGACTCCTGGGGCAGCGGGGTGCGCACCACCAGCTCGTACCAGCCCCAGGTGCCGTTGCCGAAGGCGACCATGAGCGAGGAGAGACCGAACAGCAGCCAGGCCGGGCGGGCGTGGCCGCCGACCGCGCAGCCGAACACCAGACAGGAGAGCGCGGCCGCCAGGGCCGCCGCGGCCAGGCCGAAGTCACCCATGAAGACCGACAGTTGGCGCGATCCCCAGCCGACGGCGGCGCCACTGGCGTAGGCCAGGCAGAGCACCCCCAGGACCAGTCCGGGCAGCCCGCGGCTCTCCCGGAGCCGGCGCAGCACGCGGCAGCGGGCGATCGCGGACACGTCGACGACGGACGTGTCGGTGTGCGGCGCTCCCGGGCGTCCGGTTCCGGGCAGCACCGTTTCGGTGGAGCTCACTCGGCCTCTCCCCCTCCGGCCCGGGGCCTCGCGCCCCGGCCACGGGCCACCGGCCGCGCACCTCTCGGACGTACGCGATGGCCTGGCGCCCCGTCAGGACGGCGGCCCAGGGGGTGGGCGGCCTGCCGACCGCCACACCGTACCGATGCTCCCAAAAGGGACCCTACACCAATTCCGTCACTCAACGACACGCACACTCAACTTAGAGTAATGGCGAAAGGGTGGGGAAATGCCCCTGATTCCTACGGATCGGCCCGGTTGGCGGCGGCGCGCGGGCAGGGGCTCACGCGGCGCGCACGGGAGCACGCGGCGGCGCCCGAACACCGGTAGTGGGGTGGACGAACGGCCGGTCCGGGCCGGCGGCGGAGCGTCGGACAGCCGGTGGAGCGCCGCTCAGCGGCCCCGGGGCGGCGCCCGGCAGCCCGAGGGGGCGGCCCTCAGCGGCCCGAGGGAGCCAGGTCGTCCGGGAACAGCCGCAGCCGGTGCGCCAGCGCGGCCGCCTCGCCCCGGCCGCCGACCGCGAGCTTGCCGAGGATGTTGGAAACGTGCACACTCGCGGTCTTCGGAGAGATGTACAGTTCCTCGGCGATCTGCCGGTTCGTCCAGCCGCGCGCGAGCAGCCGCAGCACGTCCCGCTCACGCGGGGTGAGGTTGAAGGAGTCGCCGGCGGCCGGGGCGGGCACCTTCGCGGCGGCGGTCCGCCCCGCCGGGGCGAGGTTCAGCCCGGCCCGATCGGCCAGGGCGGCGATCTGCCCGCCGAGCGGCCGGTCCTCCCGGACGGCCGCCAGTTCGGCCGCCTCGCGCAGCAGTTCGGCGCCGGCCTCGCGCCGCCCGGCCTGCACCTCGGCCTCGCCGGCCCGCAGCAGCGCGAGCGCCAGCGGGTACGGCAGGCCGGTCGGCCGCAGCGCCTCGACCGCGGCGGTCCACCCCGCGGGGGTGTCCGCGCCCTCGGCACGGGCCAGTTCGGCCTCCAGCAGCCGGGCCCAGCCGTGCTGCAGTGGCGCCCGGGGCCGCAGCCCGGCCGCCACCGCGGCGATCGCGGCCAGCGCCTCCGGGCGGCCCGCCGCGGCCTGCGGCAGGCCCCGGCTGTCCGCCTCCACCCCGGCGGCCTCGGCCAGCAGCGGGTAGACGTCGGACTCCGAGCCGGTCCGCCCCTCGTCCGCGAGCACGGCGAGCAGTTCGGCCCGGGCCTCCAGCGGCCTTCCGGCGTGCGCGGCGAGCCGAACGGCCAGCCGGCTGATCGGCACGCTGTGCTGGGCCTGGCCGATCCGGTTGGCCGCCCGGGCCTGCGCCAGCATGGTCCCGGCGGTGGGCAGGTCCCCCTGGAGCAGGGCGAGTTCGCCGCGTATCCGGTCCAGGAACTCGGCGTGGGTGCCGCCCGGGCTGGTCAGCTCGCAGGCGGCGAGCACCTCGACGGCCTCCCGCACCCGTCCGAGGTCGGTCAGCGCCTCGGCCAGGTTGCCGGTCAGGATGGTGCCGATGTTGCGCAGCAGGCCCTTGCCGTCCGCGAACTCCAGGCCCTCCCGGCTCAGTTCGGCGGCCTCCTCGGACCGGCCCAGTCCGCGCTGCATGCTGGCCAGGTTGTTGATGCCGCGCAGCAGCAGGTCCGGCACGCCCAGCTCGCGGGCCCGCTCGACCGCGCCGGCGAGTTCGGCCAGCCCTCCCTCGGCGTCGGCCTGCACGTCGTAGCGCAGGCTGCCGAGGGTCATCCGGGCGTGCACCTCGACCGAGGTCGCGCCGACCTCCCGGGCGATCCGGATGGCCCGCTCGGTCAGCTCGATGTGCTCGGGTCCGGGCGTCTTGAGCATGGCGGAGTTGGCGCTGAGCGCGAACACCTCGGCCTGCACGGCGGACGGCGGCAGGTGCTCCACCAGCCGGTGGGCGTGGGCGATCTCCTCGTCGTCGCCGGAGCGGCGGAGGTTGCCCAGCATCCGGGCCCGGTTGATCCGGAACCAGGCCGCGCGCACCGGGTGCTCGGCCTCGTCGACCAGCCGGATGCCGCGCTTGGCCAGGCTCAGGCCGCGCTCGCGGTCACCGCAGCGCCGGGCCGCGACCACCGCCTCGGCCAGCACGTCGACCAGCTGGATCCGGTCGCAGTCCTCGCCGGCCGACCCCTCGTCACAGGAGCCGGGCGGGTAGGTCTCGGCCCAGTCGTACGGGCGCAGGGTGTGCGCCAGCACCTCCTCGGAGACCTGGTCCCACAGCTCCAGCGCCCGTTCCAGCATGCCGAGCTGCTCGGCGAAGGCGTTGCGCCGGCGGGCCGCGCGGGCGGCGTCCAGGGCGGTCGGCAGGGCGCGGGCCGGATCGTGCGCGTGGTACCAGTAGTTGGCCAGCCGGGCGGCCAGCGCGTCGCCGGGGACCAGCTGCGGCTGGGCCTCCACCGCGAGCGCGAACTTGCGGTTGATCCGGTGCCGTTCACCGGGCAGCAGGTCGTCCGAGACGGCCTCGCGGACCAGCGCGTGCCGGAACCGGTAGCCCTCGCCCTCGCTGTCCGGCCGCAGGATGTTGGCCCCGACGGCCGCCCGCAGCGCCTCGATCAGCGCCTCCTCGTCGTCCAGGACGGCGGCCAGCAGGGCGTGTTCGACGTGCGAGCCGCCCTCGGCGGCGATCCGCACCACCCGCTGGGCCTCCTCGTCCAGGCCCTCGACCCGCACCAGCAGGATGTCCCGCAGCGAGTCGGTCAGCCCGGCGCCGCAGCCGTCCTCGAAGGCGGTGGCCAGTTCCTCGACGAAGAACGGGTTGCCCTCCGAGCGGCGGTGGATGCGGTCCACCAGCTGGCGGTCGGGGGCGGCGGTGCCGAGGATGCCGGCCAGCTGGGCGGCCACCTCGCGGCGGTCGAACCGCGCCAGCTCCAGCCGCTGGACGGTGCGCAGCCGTTCGAGCTCGGCCAGGAAGGGGCGCAGCGGGTGCCGGCGGTGCAGGTCGTCGGTGCGGTACGTGGCGACCAGCAGCACCCGGGAGCGGTGCAGGGTGCGGACCAGGAAGGCGAGCAGCTCGCGGGTGGAGCGGTCGGACCAGTGCAGGTCCTCGATGGCGAGGACGAGGGTACGCTCCGCGCCGAGCCGCTCGAACAGCCTCGCGGTGTGCTCGAACAGCCGGGCCCGGCCGTACTCGTCGTTGGGTTCGCCGTCCGCCTCGCCGAACTCGGAGATCAGCTGGGCGAGGTGGCCCTCGCTGCCGGCCGCGGCGGCCTCCAGTTCGGCGCCCAGCGAGCGGTGCAGCCGGCGCAGCGCGGCGGCCAGCGGTGCGTACGGCAGGCCCTCGGCGCCGACCTCCAGACAGCTGCCGAGCGGGGTGACCGCGCCCTGGGCGGCGGCCCGCTCCAGGAACTCCTCCAGCAGCCGGGTCTTGCCGACCCCCGCCTCGCCGCCGATCAGGACGGTCTGCGGGCTGCCGGTGCCCGCGCGGCGCAGCGCGGCGGTCAGCTCGGTGATCTCGCTGCCACGGCCGACGAAGACGGGGCTGACCGACATCTGCTGCATGGAGGCGAGCATGCCATAGCCGGTGGGGCCCGGAGGAGGGGTTATCTCCCCTGGCGAACGCCCGGAGGGGGAGACGCTCACTCGCAGCGTCTCCCCCTCCGTGACCACCTCGGCACCGTCGTGGTGCCGAGCCGTCAGCATTCGGCCTGGCGCACGGGGCGCCGCTGGAAGCGCGCGGCGACCGGACGCTGCCGCAGCCGGCGGGCCTCCTTCGCCTCGCGCACCAGGCGCTCGTGTTCGGCACGGGCCGCGAGCTCGTGGGCCTGTTGCTGGAAGGTCTGGTACTCGATCACTTCGGTTCCCCCTGTGGGTTTCGCTCCGTCGTCTTCCTGACGAGTAAGAGCTTCCTCTCCCAGCGGGGGTGGCCACATCGGGAGCGTGCCCGATGTTTCGAAGGCCGGATGCCTTAGATGGGGCACCGGAAAAGGTTTAAGGCCCTGCCTCACCTAGTTCTAGAGGTGAGACAGGGCCTTAGGCCTTACTTAGAGGGCCTTAGACGCCTTAGATGCCTTAGGAAGGCGGGGTTGACGCTGAGACCGACCCGGATTCTCCAGGCTGTGCCTACTGACCCTCCACGGCAAGCCGCTCCAGGCTGTGCCTACTGACCCTCCACGGCAAGCCGCTCCAGGATCAGGTCCTTCACGCGGGCGGCGTCCGCCTGGCCGCGGGTGGCCTTCATGACCGCGCCGACCAGCGCGCCCACGGCCTGGACCTTGCCGTCGCGGATCTTGGCGGCGATCGCCTCGTTCTCGGCGATGGCCTGGTCGACGGCGGCGCCCAGCGCGGAGTCGTCCGAGACCACGGCCAGACCGCGCTTCTCGACGATCTCGTCCGGCTCGCCCTCGCCGGCCAGCACGCCCTCGATGACCTGGCGGGCCAGCTTGTCGTTCAGCTTGCCCTCGGCGACCAGCGCGGTGACCCGGGCGACCTGCGCCGGGGTGATCGGCTGCTCGCTCAGCTCGGTGCCGGTCTCGTTGGCGCGGCGGGCCAGCTCGCCCATCCACCACTTGCGGGCCTGGTCGGCCGGGGCACCGGCCGCGATGGTCTCCTGGATCGGACCGACCGCACCGGCGTTGAGCACCGACTGCATGTCCTTGTCGGACAGGCCCCACTCGGCCTGCAGCCGGGCGCGGCGCACCCGCGGCAGCTCGGGCAGGGCGGCGCGCAGCTCCTCGACCCACGCACGGGCGGGGGCCACCGGCACCAGGTCCGGCTCGGGGAAGTAGCGGTAGTCCTCGGCGTTGTCCTTGATCCGGCCCGAGGTCGTGGAGCCGTTGTCCTCGTGGAAGTGGCGGGTCTCCTGGACGATGGTCCCGCCGTCGGTCAGCACCGTGGCGTGCCGCTGGATCTCGAACCGGGCGGCCCGCTCCACGCTGCGCAGGGAGTTGACGTTCTTGGTCTCCGAGCGGGTGCCGAACTTCTCGGTGCCGTTCGGGCGCAGCGACAGGTTGACGTCGCAGCGCATCTGGCCCTTGTCCATCCGGGCCTCGGAGACGCCCAGCGAGCGGATCACCTCGCGCAGCTCGGCGACGTACGCCTTGGCGACCTCGGGGGCGCGCTCACCGGCGCCCTCGATCGGCTTGGTGACGATCTCGATCAGCGGAATGCCGGCCCGGTTGTAGTCGAGCAGCGAGTGGGTGGCGCCGTGGATGCGGCCGGTGGCCCCGCCGACGTGGCTGGACTTGCCGGTGTCCTCCTCCATGTGGGCGCGCTCGATCTCCACGCGGAAGGTCGAGCCGTCCTCCAGCTGCACGTCGAGGTAGCCGTTGAAGGCGATCGGCTCGTCGTACTGCGAGGTCTGGAAGTTCTTGGGCATGTCCGGGTAGAAGTAGTTCTTCCGCGCGAACCGGCACCACTCGGCGATCTCGCAGTTCAGCGCCAGGCCGATCTTGACGGCCGACTCGACGCCGATCGCGTTGACCACCGGCAGCGAACCGGGCAGGCCCAGGCAGGTCGGGCAGGTCTGGCTGTTCGGCTCGGCACCCAGCTCGGTCGAGCAACCACAGAACATCTTGGTCTTGGTACCCAGCTCGACGTGGACCTCAAGGCCCATCACCGGGTCGTACGACGCGAGAGCGTCCTCGTAGGAGACCAGGTTCATGACGCTCACAGCGTCCCTTCTCACTTGAAGCTTGGGAGGTACGGGCCCGGCCGCCGCGGCGCGCGGGGCCGGGCCGGGGCGCACTCGGTTCAGCCCAGCAGCACGTCGTCGGAGCCCAGCCGGCGCAGCTCGCGCACCAGCAGGGCGGTGCCGGTGATCAGCGCGGCCGCGCCGACCAGCGCGTTGACCAGCTTGAGGGTGTCGCTCTCCTCACGGGCCTTGCGGACGTCCTTGGCGATGGAGACCGCGCCGAACGCGCTGGTGCCGATGGACAGCCACAGCCCGGGCTTGGAGTGCTTGAAGCCCTTGAGCGAAGCCGACTGGGTCTTCGCCTTCTCGATCTTGCTCACAGTGCCGGTGCCTCCTCCAGCAGGGTGTGCCCCCACTTGTCGTTGAGTGCGGCCTCGACGGCGCCGCCCACGCGGTACAGGCGGTCGTCCGCCATCGCGGGCGCGATGATCTGGAGGCCGACCGGGAGATTGTCCTCCGGGGCCAGGCCGACCGGCAGCGACATGGCCGCGTTGCCCGCCAGGTTCGACGGGATCGTGCACAGGTCGGCCAGGTACATCGCCATCGGGTCGTCGGCGCGCTCGCCGATCGGGAAGGCGGTGGTCGGCGTGGTCGGCGAGACCAGGACGTCCACGCCGGCGAAGGCGGCGTCGAAGTCCCGCGAGATGAGCGTGCGGACCTTCTGGGCCGAGCCGTAGTAGGCGTCGTAGTAGCCCGAGGACAGCGCGTAGGTGCCCAGGATGATGCGGCGCTTGACCTCGTCGCCGAAGCCGGCCTCGCGGGTCAGCGCGGTGACCTCCTCGGCCGAGCGCGAGCCGTCGTCGCCGACCCGCAGGCCGTAGCGCATGGCGTCGAAGCGGGCCAGGTTGGAGGAGCACTCCGACGGGGCGATCAGGTAGTACGCCGGCAGCGCCAGGGTGAAGGACGGGCAGGAGACCTCGACGACCTCGGCGCCCAGCTCGCGCAGCAGCTCCACCGACTCGTCGAAGCGCTGCATCACGCCGGCCTGGTAGCCCTCGCCGGCGAACTCCTTGACGACGCCGATCCGCATGCCGCGGATGTCGCGCATCTTCGCGGCCTCGACCACGGCGGGGACCGGCGCGTCGATCGAGGTGGAGTCCAGCGGGTCGTGCCCGGCGATGGCCTCGTGCAGCAGCGCCGCGTCCAGCACGGTGCGGGCGCACGGGCCGCCCTGGTCGAGCGAGGAGGAGAACGCCACCAGGCCGTAGCGGGACACCGAGCCGTAGGTCGGCTTGACGCCGACGGTGCCGGTGACGGCGCCGGGCTGGCGGATCGAGCCGCCGGTGTCGGTGCCGATCGCCAGCGGGGCCTCGAAGGCGGCCAGCGCGGCGGCCGAACCGCCGCCGGAGCCGCCGGGGATGCGGGTGAGGTCCCACGGGTTGCCGGTCGGGCCGTACGCCGAGTTCTCGGTGGAGGAGCCCATCGCGAACTCGTCCATGTTGGTCTTGCCGAGGATGACCACGTCCGCGTTCTTCAGACGGCTGGTCAGCGTGGCGTCGTACGGCGGGATCCAGCCTTCGAGCATCTTCGACCCACAGGTGGTCGGGATGCCCTTGGTGGTGAAGACGTCCTTGAGCGCGAGCGGGACGCCGGCCAGCGGGCCCAGCTCCTCGCCCTTGGCGCGCTTGTCGTCGACGGCCTTGGCCGCGGCCAGCGCGCCCTCGGTGTCGACGTGCAGGAAGGCGTTGACCTTCTTGTCGACGGCGTCGATGCGGTCCAGGTGCGCCTGCGCGACCTCGACGGCGGACACCTCGCCCTTGGCGATGGCGGAGGCCGTCTCGGCGGCGGTCCACTTGATCGGGGTGGGGTTCAGCTCGGTCATTTCGGTCAGTCCTCCCCGAGAATCTGCGGCACGCGAAAACGCTGCTCCTCGGCGGCGGGGGCGCCGGACAGCGCCTGCTCCGGGGTGAGCGACGGCCGCACCTCGTCGGCACGCATGACGTTGGTCAGCGGCAGCGGGTGGGAGGTCGGCGGGACGTCCTGTCCGGCGACCTCGGAAACGCGGGCGACCGCGCCGATGATCACGTCGAGCTGCTCGGCGAAGTGGTCCAGCTCTTCGGGCTTCAGCTCAAGACGCGACAGCCGGGCGAGGTGGGCGACCTCCTCGCGCGTGATGCCAGGCATGCAGCGATCCTCAGGGTGAGTTCTGGTGAGGCCCGGCGGTGCCTCGCGGCGGTGCCGGGCCCGGGCAGGAGCAGCCGGGTTCGCCGCTCCGTCCTCGTGGTCTTTGGACCCCATCCTATGGGGCCCGGCCCGTGCACCGGCCAACACGTGATCCGGGGCGCCCGTCACCGGCCCGGCCGCGGCGTCCGGCGGACGCCGTCGAGGGGACGGCCGCGGCTCACCGTGGTCGGCGGCGGGGTGGCGGAGGAGGGCCTACTGCGGGCCGCTGCGGGCCCAGCCCTGCGGCCCCGGGGCCTTGACCTCCAGGTGCCCGGTCGGCACCACCTGGGTCACCGGCGGCCGGACGGGCGGAATGGCGGGCGGCCGCACCGGCGGCCGGACGGGCGGGAGCGTCGGCGGCCGCACCGGCGGCCTGGCACCGCCCTGGCCCGGCTGGAAGCCGGCGTGCAGCTGGGGCGGCACGCCCAGCCGCTCCACCGGCGGGGCGCCGGTGCGGTGCACCCGCAGCCAGGCGGTGGCCTGCTCGGCCGGCAGCGCGGCCGACACCAGCCAGCCCTGGACGGCGTCCACACCCATGCAGTGCAGCCGCTCCCAGGTCTCGTCGTCCTCGACGCCCTCGGCGACCACGGTCAGGCCCAGCGAGTGGGCGAGCTCCACCGAGCAGCGGACCACCGCCGCGTCGTGGTCGTCGGCGACCATCCGGGAGACGAAGGAACGGTCGATCTTCAGCTCGCCGACCGGCAGGCTGCGCAGCCGCACCAGCGAGGAGTGCCCGGTGCCGAAGTCGTCCAGGGACATCCCTACGCCGTAGCCGCGCAGCTCCGCCAGGGTGTCCGCGGCCCGCCGGGAGTCGTCCAGCAGCAGCCGTTCGGTGATCTCCAGCTGGAGCGCGTGGGCCGGCACCTGGTGGCGCACCAGGTGTCCGGCCACGCGCTGGGCGAAGCCGGGGTTGAGCACGTCGCGCGGCGAGACGTTGACCGCGACCTGCACCTGGAGGCCCTGGTCGCGCCAGTACGCGAGCTGGCCGACGGCCGCCTCCAGCACGTAGTCGGTGAGCCGGGGCATCAGGCCGCTGGACTCGGCGAGCCCGACGAACTCGTCCGGCGAGACCTTCCCCTGGCCGGGCCGCTCCCAGCGCAGCAGCGCCTCCAGGCCGACCACCCGGCCGTCGAAGGCCACCTTCGGCTGGTAGTGCAGCTGCACCTCGCCGGTCTCCAGCGCCCGGCGCAGGTCCCCCAGCAGCTCGATCCGGTACGGGGTGTCGGCGTCCTGGGTCTCGTCGTACTGGGCGACGCCGCTGCGTCCGCGCTGGGCGTGGCCCATCGCGACGTCGGCGCGGCGCAGCAGCGACTCGGCGTCCTGGGCGTGCTGCGGGTAGACGCAGACGCCGCCGCAGGCCTCCAGGACGAGCAGCAGCCCGTCCAGCCGGATCGGGGCGGCGAGTTCGGCGATCAGTGCCTTGGCGACCCGTTCCAGGCTGTCCGGGCAGTTGATGCCGGGCAGCAGGACGGCGAACTCGTCGCCGCCCATCCGGGCCACCATCGGGCGGCCGCGGCGGTAGTGCCGGGGCAGACCGGCGAAGACGTCGTCGATGGACTCCCGGGTGGCGCTGCCGGCCGGGCCGCCGGAGCGCAGTGCCCGGTGCAGCCGGCGGGCGATGTGAACCAGCAGCCGGTCCCCGGCCGTATGACCGAGTGTGTCGTTGAGCGATCGGAAGCGGTCGAGGTCGAGCAGGATGAGACCGACGCTGTAGCCCTGTTCACACTCCGCGATCGCCTCCTGGGCGGCCAGCAGCAAGGCCTGACGGTTGGGCAGGTCCGTCAGCGGGTCGGTCAGCTGGTCGCGGGCGCGGTCCCGGGCGATCCGCCAGGCCGCCACCAGCACCGCCAGGGGCACGGCGAACAGCGGCAGCAACTCGGGTTCGTACCGGTAGACCAGGACGGCCAGCGGGATGAGCGGCGCGGCTCCGGCCAGCAGCACGCCGAGCAGCAGGACCGCACCCGCCACCCCCTGCGGCGGGCGTGTGGGCGCACCGCCGGTCGTACCATCCATAAGCCCTGTCCTCCGTCGGGCCCGCCCCGTCAGGCCGCCTTACGGTGAGGCACCGTGCCGGTACCGACAGCTGCCGGGCATGGAGCGACCCCGAGGAGCACCGGCCCAGCCGGTGCCCCCACCCCTGCTGACACTCTGTTGCGCTCCAGGGTAAGCCGGGGTCCACCCGGTGGGCAGACTTTCGGACAACCGGAAACGCGCCACCGCGCGCGGGCGTCGCACAGTGACACAATGCCCGCTTTCACCGTGCGGCACCCGATGACGCTGCATCAGGACGATAACAACACCGACCCGCTCAGCGGCCGCTCGGGTCGGCTCGGGATCAGTCCTCGGCGGGCTCCCTCTTCGCCTCCTCGGCCCCTTCCGGCTCCGGAAGTCCCAGGTGGGCACGGGCGGCACCGGGCCCGTCGGCGAGCAGGACGGCGAACCCCGCGTCGTCCAGGACCGGCAGGCCGAGCTGAACAGCCTTGTCGTACTTGGATCCGGGGTTGTCACCGGCGACCACAAAATCGGTCTTCTTCGAAACGGAACCGGTCACCTTCGCTCCGCGCGAGGTCAGCGCCTCCTTGGCGCCGTCCCGGGTGTGCCCGGCCAGGGTGCCCGTCACCACGACGGTGAGCCCCTCCAGCGGGCGCTCCCCCTCCTCCTCGTCCGCGAACTCCTCGGTGAAGCGGACGCCGTCCGCCCGCCAGTTCTCCAGGATCTGCCGGTGCCAGTCCTCCGCGTACCACTCCCGGATCGACCGGGCGATGGTCGGGCCGACCCCCTCGACGGCCGCCAGCTGCTCCTCGGTCGCCTCGAAGATCCGGTCCAGGTCGCGGAACTCCCGGGCCAGCGCCTGCGCCGCGACCGGGCCGACGTGCCGGATCGACAGCCCGTTGACGAACCGCCACAGCGGCCGCTCCTTCGCCGCCGCCAGGTTGTCGAGCAGCAGCTGGAGCGACTTCTTCGGCTCGCCCTTGGTGGTGGCGAAGAAGAAGACCTCCTTCTCCTTGCCCGTCCTGTCGTCCAGCTTCGGCATGCCCGTCTTCGGGTCCCGGACCAGCACCTTGATCGGCAGCAGCTTCTCCTCCGTCAGCCGGAAGACGTCCGCCTCGTTCCCCACCGGCGCCTCGGCCGGCTCCAGCGGCTGGGTCAGCGCGGTGGCCGCGACGTAGCCGAGCCCCTCGACGTCCAGGCAGGAGCGCCCGCCGAGGAAGGCGATCCGCTCGCGGATCTGCGCCGGGCAGTGCTGCGCGTTCGGGCAGCGCAGGTCGATGTCCCCCTCGGACATCGGGCGCAGCTCGGTGCCGCACTCCGGGCAGTGCGAGGGCATCACGAAGGCCTGCTCGGTGCCGTCCCGCAGATCGTAGACCGGGCCGAGGATCTCCGGGATGACGTCGCCGGCCTTGCGCAGGACCACGGTGTCGCCCAGCAGCACGTCCTTGGCCTTGACGATCTCCTGGTTGTGCAGCGTCGCGTACTGCACCATCGAGCCGGCCACCTTCACCGGCTCGGCCAGCACCGCGAAAGGCGTCGCCCGGCCGGTGCGGCCGACCCCGACCCGGATCTCGGCGAGCTTGCCGGTGACCTCCTCCGGCGGGTACTTCCAGGCGATCGCCCAGCGCGGGGACTTGGAGGTGGCGCCGAGCCGGCCCTGGAGGGCGATCTCGTCCACCTTCACCACGACGCCGTCGATCTCGTGCTCGACCGAGTGCCGCTGCTCGCCGAAGTGCTTGATGAAGGCCCGCACCTCCGCGAGCGTCCCCACCACCTTGTTGTGCCGGGCGGTGGGCAGGCCCCAGTCGTGCAGCAGCCGGTAGGCGTGCGACTGGTCGTCGATGTCGAAGCCGACCCGGGCGCCGATCCCGTGCACCACCATGTGCAGCGGGCGGGAGGCGGTGACGTGCGGGTCCTTCTGACGCAGCGAACCGGCGGCGGCGTTGCGGGGGTTCATGAACAGCCGGATCATCGCCCGGGGCCGCTTGCCCTCCTCGGCGCGCTCCTCGTTCTCCTGCCGGCGGCGCTCGTTCTCCTCCGCGAAGGAGGCGTTGAGCGCGTCGAACTCCTCGGTCGGGAAGTAGACCTCGCCGCGGATCTCCACCAGCTCGGGGATGTTCTCCCCCTTGAGCCGGTGCGGGATCTCCTTGATGGTGCGGACGTTGGCGGTGATGTCCTCGCCGACCCGGCCGTCGCCGCGCGTCGCCGCCTGCGTCAACTGGCCGTTCTCGTACGTGAGGTTGACGGCCAGGCCGTCCACCTTGAGCTCGCACAGGTAGTGGTAGTCGATGCCGTGCAGCTCGGTGGCGACCCGCTCGGCCCAGGCGGCCAGCTCCTCGTCGTCCATCGCGTTGTCCAGGCTGAGCAGCCGCTCCCGGTGCTCGACCTCGGCGAACAGCACGGTCGCGGCCCCGCCGACCTTCTGGCTCGGCGAGTCCGGGGTGACCAGGGCCGGGTGCTCGGCCTCGATCGCCTCCAGCTCCCGCATCAGCGCGTCGAACTCGGCGTCGCTGATGACGGGCGCGTCCTGCTCGTAGTACCGGGCGCGGTGGTCGCTGATCTCCTGCGCCAGCTCCGCGTGCCGCCTGCGCACCTCCGCCGGGACGTCCTCCCAGCCCTCGACAGCCGTCACCGCAAGCCCTCCTACGTTCTCATTCCGGGTTGTCCACCAGGCTCTGTGCCGCCCGGGCGCTCTGGGACAGCGCCCTGCGCGCGTACGCCGGGGAGGCCCCGGCCAGCCCGCAGGTGGGCGTCACCAGCACGCGGCGGCCCAGCAGCTCCGGAGCGAACCCGAGCCTGCGCCACAAGGTCCTGACACCCTGGACACTACCGGCAGGGTCGGACACCGCCTGGTCAGTGGCGGGGACGACACCGGCGAGGATCATCGTGCCGCCCTCCACCGCCTCGCCCAGATCGTCGTCCTGGCGCTCGGTGAGGAGCGAGAAGTCGAGCGAGATCCCGGCGACGCCGGCCCTGCGCAGCAGCGGCACCGGGACCTCCGGCGCGCAGCTGTGCACCACCACGGGCGCGTCCAGGCCCCGGACGGTCTCCCGCAGCACCTCCTCGGCGACCTGCCGGTCGACGGCGCGCAGCCGCTGGAAACCACTGGCGGTCTTCACCGACCCGGCCAGCACGGCGGGCAGCGAGGGCTCGTCCAGCTGGAGGACGACCTCGGCGCCCGGCACCCGCTTGCGGACGTCCGCGAGGTGTCGGCGCAGGCCCTCGGTGAGCGAGCCGGCGATGTCCCGGCAGGCGCCCGGGTCGGCGAGGGCCTTCTCGCCGTGCTTGAGCTCGATGCTCGCCGCCAGCGTCCAGGGGCCGACGGCCTGGACCTTGAGCGCCCCCTGGTAGCCCTGGGTGAACTCCTCCAGGGCGTCCAGGTCCTCGCCGAGCCAGGAGTGGGCGCGCCGGGTGTCCCGGCCCGGGCGGTCGGTGAACCGCCAGCCGCTCGGCTCGGTCTGCGCGAACAGCTCGACCAGCAGGCCGGCGCCGCGCCCGATCATGTCGGCGCCCGGCCCGCGCGCGGGCAGCTCGGGCAGGAACGGCAGGTGCTCCAGCGCGCCGGTGGCGGTCTTGGCGGCCTCCCGGGCGTCGGTGCCGGGCAGCGAACCGACGCCGGTGGCGGCGCCGCGCAGGTCGGGGAAGGGATGTGGGGTGCTCACCCGCCCGAGCCT
>NZ_JBHUAF010000109.1:0-22543 GCF_042789895.1 Kitasatospora sp. NPDC056783 | reverse complement strand
CCCGGCCCCGCCCGGCCCGGGTCCGGCGGCCAGGGCGGTGGTCGACGTCAACGCCGCCGCGGGGGCGGGCGCGGCGGCCGGCGAGTCCAGGGCGCTGGGCGACCTCGGCTACCAGGCGGGCCGGGCCGGCGACGCCCCGGCCAGGACCCGGGCCACCACGGTCGCGTACGGGGCCGGGGCCAAGGCCGACGCGCAGCAGCTCGCCGCCCGCTACGGGGTGACGGCCGTCTCCTCGACGGCGGTTCCGACGGGCCACGTGCTGCTCACCCTCGCCGTCTCCCGCACCCCGGGCCCGGCCTCGGCGGCGCCGACCGCCGCGGCCACGGCCGACCCGTCGGCGGGGCTGCCGATGCAGGGTCCGGCCGTGAAGGCGGGCGGGATCCCGTGCGTGGACTGAGACCTGGCCGGGGAGGCGGGGGCCTCGGTCCGGGCGGGGGGCGGGTGCCGCGCAGCGGCGCCCGGTCGACGACCTCGACGTACACGATCCGCCCCGCCACGACGTCCAGGACGAGCAGTCCGTCGGACGGCGAGAGTTCGACGCGCCGGTGGTCGGGGCCGAAGGGCTGACCGTCCGGATGCGGCCCCGTCAGGAAGCTCCGTCAGGAAGCTCTGGCAGAAGTCGTCACCGCAGCCGCACTCCGCGACCAGGCGCAGCCGCGCGGCGGCGCGGGCCGGCTCGTGCTCGCCCGCCCGCTCCGGCAGGCCGATCAGCTCGTCGGCCAGGTCCGGGAAGACCTCCCGGAGCGGCGGGTGCCCTGGCGCCGTCACGGCCGGGGCGCCTTCACACCGTGGACGGCGGCGTACTCGGCGGCGAGCCAGGGGCCCAGGTCCTCGACGAGTACGGTCAGGGCGGCCCGGTCGGTGGTCGGGGTGCGGGCGATGCCGGCGGCGAGGCGCGCCTGGGCGGCGCGCTCGGGGTAGGAGGCGGCGAAGGCCTCGGCGGAGGCGGCCAGGTCACTCGTCCAGCCGCCCCAACTGGGCATCACCAGGGTGAAGGCGGTGCGGACGAGGCGGCGGGAGACGGCGCGGGAGAGGGCGCGCAGCTCGGCCTCCGTCGCGGCGGCGGCCAGCCGTTCGCGCCAGCCGGGCAGGGCGAGGGCGAGGTCGCCGTTGGTCTCCCGGGCGAGCAGCGAGGTGGGGCGGTAGCGGGGGAGCCGGTCGGCGAGGTCCTCGCCGAGCAGCGGGGTGCAGAGGCAGGCGACGAACCAGCCCAGGTCGTGGCGTTCCAGTTCGCTGAGCAGCGTGCCCGTGCCGAAGAGCAGCACGCCGACGCCGTCGACCTCGGCGAACTCGGCGTCGAGCGCGGCTTCGAGGGCGTCGGCGGCCGCCCGGTCCGCGGCCGTGGGCTCGTGGCGCAGCGCGAGCAGGACGTCGAGGTCGGAGACGTCGGGAACCGCGGTGCCGCGCGGGACGCTGCCGTAGAGGTAGGCGCCGTGCAGCCGGTCGGGCGGGAAGGCCGCCGTGATCCGCTCGCGGACGGCCGCGACGGCCGGCGCGAACGGCGACGGCACCCGGTCGAGCGAGCCCTCCCGCGCGATGTACCCGTCCCGGTCCAGCCCCTGAGTGGTGGTCATGGAGTCACCCTGTCCCACGTACGCCGCGCTGACCAGCGAATATCCGTCGGGTGGGCCGATTGTCAGTGCCGCGTGCAAGCATCCGTCGTGCACGGAACGCAACGGCGTGAGGAGAACGGCATGGGCACCTGGGACATCGGGCACTTCGACAACGACTCGGCGGCGGACTTCTGCGGCGGCCTGGACGACGCGGCGCCGGGCGAGCGCGAGGGGATGCTGCGGGCGGCGCTGCTGGGCGCCGCGCGGGCGGAGGAGTTCCTGGACTCCGACGAGGCGGTGGAGGCGGTCGCCGCCGCCGCTCTGCTGGCCGCGCAGTGCCCGGGCGGCGCGCCGGTGACCACCGCGTACGGCCCCCAGGAGCCGATACCGCCGCTCTCCGCCGAGTTGCGCCCGCTCGCCGTGGAGGCGCTGGACCGGGTGCTGGCGGAGGAGTCGGAGCTCGCGGAGCTGTGGGACGAGACGGAGGAGGGGCCGGCCTGGCGCGCGGGCATCCGGGCGCTGCGGGAGGTCCTCGACCCCGCGCGGCCGACGACGGGCGCCCCGCTGTCCGAGGCCTGAGCGGCCGTCGGGGCTCCGGCCGCTCGCCGGTTCCCCCGCTCGCCGTAGCGGTGGCCGCCTCGTTCGTCGCCGAGCGCGTCCACCGGTGGTCGGCCATCCTGGAGCCCCCGCCGGGAGCCGCTGAGGCCGACGCCCGTGACGGGCTCCCCGGACACCCCGCGAGCGCGAGGAGGCGGCATGCGGCAGCCCACCACCCGGGCCGCGGGCCCGCCCGGCGCCGTCCGCGGCTGGCTGGACGCGCTCGCCGTCGTGCTGGCCGGGCTGGTCGCGATGGCGGCGGTGGCCGCGCTCGGTCTCTGGCTGGCCGGGGCCGGCGACCTCCCGGACGGCGGCTTCCCCTCGGTGCTCGCCGCGACGCTCGCGCTCGCCGTGGGCGGCTCCGTCCTGCTGGACGGTGGGGCGGGAGGCTTCGCGGCCGTGGGCGCCGGGATCAGCGCGATGCCGTTGGGCGTCTCGGTGGCCGGCGCGGTGGTGATGGCCGAGGTGTTCCTGCGGCAGCTGCGCTTCCGCGCCGTCGCGGGCGGCGGCGAACTGCTCGGGCGGATCGGCCGGACGGTCCTGCTCTGGCTGCTCGCCCTGGTGCTGCTCACCCTCGGCGCCCGGCACAGCTTCGCCGTCCCGCTCGGCGACGACCTGGCGCAGTCGATCAGCGGCGCGCTCGGACTCACCCCGGAGGTCGGCTTCCACGCCGACGGCCCGACCACCGTCGGCATCGGGGGAGCCTGGCTGCTGCTGGTGTTCGCGGCCACCTTCGCGGTGTCCCGGCGCGCCCCGCTGCCGCGCGCCCTGGTGCGCCACCAACTCGCCGTCCGCCCGCCCGCGTTCGCGCTCTGGCTGGTGCTGCTGGCCTACCTGGCGATCGGGGCGGTGACGGGGGTGCTCACCGCGCTCGCGCACGGTGACGCCCGGCGGACCCTGGCCGTGGTGCTGCTCGCGCTGCCCGATCTGGCCTGGCCTGCCTTCGGCATCGGGCTCGGCGCCGAGTGGCACGGCCGACTGGTCGGCGCGCTCGGACTGCCCGTCCCCCAGCCGCTCAGCGCCGTGCTGCGCACCTCCGACGGAGGACAGGCGACCATCGGCCTCGGCACCCTCGCGGAGCACGACGCGCGCAGCTGGTGGCTGCTGCCGATCGCCGCCGTCCTGCTGCTCGCGGCGGCCTTCCTCGCGGCCCGCCGCTCGCCGCGCACCGTCCGGCTCCGGCAGCACGCCGTCCGCTTCGCGCTCGCCACCGCCGTCACCGTGCTGCTGGTGGGCCTGTGGACCCGGGTGGACGCCGACTACGGGCTCTCCGTGCTCGGCGTCGGCCTCGGCCAGGGCGGCCTGGGCGACCTGCTCGGCGCCGTCCTCGGCGGAAACGGCCCGCCGGCCGGGCTGGGCGGCGGCAGCCTCACCCTGCGTCCGGTGCTCTGGACGGCGGTGCCGCTGGCGGCGGGCTGGGGCCTGCTCACCGGCACGCTCGGCGCCCTGCTCGCCACCCGGGTGCGCCACCGGGGCGAGGCGACCGGAACCGGCCGGGTGCCGAAGGGCGGGGCCGCCGGCTGACAGATTCACCCGGGTGCTCGCACGGTTGCGCGGGAGTCCGCGCCCGGCAGTGGTGCTGGTCGCGGTGTACGTCGCGGTGCCGGCCGGGGTCGGTGTCACGGCGCGCGTCGGCGACCTGCTCCGGGCCGGCCCGCGCCCCTGCCCGTGGGCCCCCGACCGGCTCGACCTCTTCTGGTCCGCGCTCGCCCCGCTCGACGCGTCGGCGGCGTTGCCGCTCCTCGCCGGGCGACCCGCCGGTGTCGGCCCGACCTGCGCGATCATGGCCACCGACCTTGCCGCCAACAGCTACGCGGCGTACCGGCTCCAGCGCAGCGGCCCTGCCGAACGACCCGGTCTCCAGCGGATCGCCGTCTTCACCGCCCTCGTCCTGCTCACGGCGCCCCGGCCGCGCGGCAGGCTCCGGGCGGCCGGGTTCACAGCGCCTCGGCCAGCAGGACGACCGCCGCCGGGACGGCCTGGCCGAGCGCGCCGCGCCACAGTCCCGGCGCCGAGACGAACAGAGTGATCCCGCCCGCGACCATGAACGCCGCGATGTAGCGCACGATCGCCCGGCCCGAGCCGCTGTGCCCGCTGTGCAGCAGGACCAGCCCGGCGACCAGGCCGAGCGCCAGGAACAGGTTGTAGAAACCCACGTTGACGCGCCACAGCCGGACCTCCGGGGCGTCCGCGGTGCTTCCGGTGAGCAGACGGCGCACCCGCGGGTGCCCGTACAGGAAGCTCTCCAGTGGCCACACGACGAGGTGGATCGCGGCGGCGACCACGGCGAAGGCCTGGCTCACGGCGTTCATGGCGGGCGGCTCCCTGCTGGAGCGGAGGACGGGCGGAGTGACGGGCCGGGCCGACGGCCGGTGCGCGGATCGCGTGGTGCCGGGGGACCCGGGGATCGTTCGGTACAGTCTCGCCGCTCGGACCGATCGGCCGCGAGTCGGTGCCGGTGCCGGTGGCCGCCGTGCGGGAGCGCCGGCCGGGTGCGCCGGAGTGCTCGCCCATCGGCCGCTTTCCCTCGCCGCCGGCGGCACCGCGGCGGCGGTCCGGGAGCCCTTCCGGAGTGCGGGATTGGACTGGACCACTGCCGTGGCACGGCACTATCGTGCGGCGTGCCCGCGGATCGCGCGGCGCCGGAAGTCGTCGAGCGCTTCGGAACGGAACCCATGAGCGTCTGGCCGCAGTTGCGAAGATCCCGGACCGTTCGAGCCGGGCGGGCCGGCGGACGGGTGCTGCGCTGCGGGCTGATGGACACCATGCTCGCCGACCTCGCCGTCTCCGTCGTGCTCTGCTTCGAGCACCCGCTGGACGAGGACCGGCTCGCGGCCGGCCTGGCCCGCGCGCTGGAGCGGGTGCCGGTCTTCGCCGGACGGCTGCGCACCGTCGAGGGCGTCCTGGAGGCGGTCTGCGACGACGCCGGTGTGCCGTTCGAGGTCTTCACCGTGGAGGGCACGCTCGCCGAGGCGATGGGCCGGGCGACGGCGCCCGGCGCCGGACTGGTCGCCCCGCTGGACGCCCCGGCGGCCCGCACCGGCGCGGTGCCGCTGCTCACGGTGCGGCTCACCCGCACCGCCGACGGCGGCACGGTGCTGGGCTGCTCCTGGCACCATGCGGTCGGTGACCTGCAGAGCTTCATGCTGCTGCTGCGAATCTGGTCCGCGGCGGTCGAGGGCGAGCCGCTACCGGAGGCCGAACTCGTCGACGACCAGGACGAGTTGCTGGCCGAGGTGCTCCCCGCCGAGGACTGCGGCCGGCCCGGCTTCCGACTGCCCTCGGCGGCGGAGGCGCAGCTGCTGGCCCGCGAGGTGGCGGCCGGTCCGCGCGCCAACCGGCTGCTCCAGATCGCCTTCACTGACGCCGAACTGGAACGGATGCGCGCGGAGTTCGGCGCGGCGGTCGGACTCCGGATCTCCTCTGGCGACGCGCTCTGCGCCCATCTCCTCAGCACCCTGCGGGAGTTGGACGGGGACGAGGCCGAGCGGATGCTGACCGTCCCGGTCAACGTGCGCCGCCGGCTGGGTCTGTCACCCGCGCTGGTGGGCAACCTGCTGAGCGAGATCCACGTGCCGCATCGGCCCGAGGACGGCCCGGCGGTGCTGGCGGGCGCGCTGCGCACCGCGGTCGAGGAGTTCCCGACCGCGCACCTCAACCTCCGCGCCAACCTGTGGTTCCTGGCCACTCTCGGTCGCTCGCGGCTGCGCGACTGCGTGCCGCTGGGCTTCGATCCGCAGGCGCGCCGGTTCACCTTCTCCAACTGGAGCGGCTTCGGCGCCTATGCGGTGAGCTTCCAGGGCCGGCGCCCGGTGCTCTTCAGTCCGGCCGCCAACTACCCGATCACATGGGTGTGTTGGGCGGTCGAGGGCTATCGTGGAGAGGGCCGGCTGGCCACTGTGGTGCTGCCGGCCCGGCTCGCCGCCCGGGTGCGCGGTGCGGAGGGCCGGGCGGCGCTGCACCGGTTCCGGCGGGCGGAGGACCGGCCGCCCGCGTCGGCGGCCGCCCTGCCCAAGGCGATCTGAGCCGCCCTGTCGGTGCTCGCCCGGCGCGGAGTCGGGATTTCCCCGGGATGAATGTCATGGACATTGTCAGTTGCGAAGGGTGCACATACCATCGCCTCACGTCATCAGGATGAGTGCAGGAGGGGCAGTCGGCCCTCCCGACAGACAGGGTCCCGCACATGATCAAGCGTCCGATCGCTCTGCTGATGGGTCTGGCGGTCCTCTGGCCCGCCGGAACCGGTGCCGCGCAGGCCGCGCAGGCTGAGCCGGGCAAGCGCGTCCACAATGCCATGCAGATCATCTTCAGCTCCACGACGGTCGACCAGTTCTGCACCATCGGCGCGGTGGGAACCGACAAGTACCGGCACCGGATCGCCATTTCGGCGGGCCACTGCATCCGCGGCCCCGAGTACGCCGACCGTGAGCTCCACGACGACATCGCGCCCGTCTACGACCGGGCGGACCCGGGGTTCGGCCCGATCGGGTACATCCGCTACTTCAAGGATCCCGAGGGCTCGGGAACGGGGCACGTGACCAAGGACTACATGGTCATCGAACTGGTCCCGCAGGTGACGCTCTCCTCGCAGGGGCCGTACCTGAAGCAGACCGGCGAGGTGGAGGTTCCCGGCGGGGCGGTCAGCCCCAACGCCGTGCAGCCCCCGCTCGACAACGAACGGCTGCTCCCCGCCGGCGGCAACGAGCTCATCACGTCCGGTCAGACGGGCGTGTGGTACGGGACCGTCATGAGCAACGCCAGCGGCGTCTACCGGGCGGCGGCCGGTTTCAAGGCGGGCGACTCGGGCGGCCCGGCGATCCAGCACGTGCCGGGAACCGAACTGCCCTCCCAGGCCAACAACTTCCAGGCGTCGGGGCCGTGGGCCGGCATCGTCAAGGGGATCACCATCGCCCTGCCGCCCTTCCTCTACACCAGTTCGGCGAACATCCTCGCCGACCTGCGCGCCCGGGACGCCGCCACCCCCGGTGGGGTCTTCGGCGCCGGCTTCGAGGTGACCCCCAACCCCTGAGCCGGGCGGCCTTGGACCGCGCCGCCGTGGGGCACGGCCCGAGGCGGCGCGGTTCGTGTTCCCGGCCCGGTCAGCGGCGCTTCATCACGCGGTCGAGCGCGTACCGCAGCTGCTCGCGTCCGGGCTGGACGGCGCGGTCGAGGGCGGGCGCGAAGGGCAGCACGGCGCCGTCCGGTCGGGTGATCCGGCGCGGCGGGGCGATCAGGCGCATCTCCTCGGCGGCGGTGGCCAGCACCTCGGCGCCGAAGCCGCAGCCGCGGTTGGAGTCGTCCAGGACGACCAGCCGCCCGGTGCGCTCCAGCGATTCGGCCAGGGCCGGCCAGTCGAAGGGGTGGACCGTGCGCGGGTCGAGGACCTCCACCGAGATGTCCGGCGCCAGTTCCTCGGCCACCGCGAGGGCGTCGTGCACCAGGTGTCCGAGGGCGACCACGGTGACATCGCTGCCCGGCCGGCGGATCACGGCCCGGCCGATCGGCACCGGGACGAGCTCCCAGGTCACGGTCTCGCGCACGGGCATCGCGGCGGCGGGCGCGAACACCACGACCGGGTCCGGGTCCCGGATCGCCGAGCGCAGCAGGCCGTAGGCGTCCGTCGGGGTGGCGGGCACCACGGTCTTCACCCCGGCGTGCGCGAACAGGCTGTACGGGTGGTCGGAGTGCTGCCCGGCCCAGCCGTCCCGTGAGCCCGAGCCGGGTACCAGGCAGGTCAGCGGGACGGCGGCCTGCCCGCCGGTCATCAGTGAGAACTTGTGGGCCTGGTTGACGAGTTGCTCGAAGACCAGGAACAGCAGGGACGGGATCTGGAACTCCAGCACCGGACGCCGGCCGGCCAGCGCGGCGCCGACCGCCATCGAGGTGAAGGCCTGCTCGGACAGCGGGGTGTCGACGATCCGGTCCGCCCCGAAGCGGTCCAGCAGGCCGAGGGTGGGTCCGGCCAGTCCGGCGCCGATGTCCTCGCCGAACACGCAGACCGCCGGATCGGCGGCGAGTTCGTCGGCGAGCGCCCGGTTGAGCGCCTTGGTGTACGAGAGCCTGGTCACGATGCCGCTCCCGCCCGGGGCCGCAGCCCGTCGGCGTACAGGTGGTCCAGCGCGCCGGCCGGGTCCGGGTGGTCCGAGGCGAGCGCGAACTCCTCGGCGGCGGCCAGCTGTTCGGCCACCGAGCGGTCCAGTTCGGCGACCGTCGCCGGGTCGAGCGGGGCGGCGGGCAGGGTGGTGGCGTAGCCGTTGTCCTCGCAGACGAACAGCACCGGCAGGCGCCACATCGCGGCGAGGTTGAGCGACTCCAGCAGGACGCCCTGGTTGAGGGCGCCGTCGCCGAAGAAAGCCACCGCGACGGGGATGCGGCCGGCCGGTGCCCGCCCGGGGCCGGTGGCGGCGGCCCAGGCGGCGCCGACCGCGATCGGGGCCCCGGCGCCGACCATGCCGTTGGCGCCGAGGATGCCCAGCGAGAAGTCCGCGGCGTGCATGGAACCGCCCCGGCCTCCGTTCGCGCCGCCGACCCGCCCCAGGAGCTCGGCGAGCAGCCGGTGCGGCGCGGTGCCCCGGGCGAGCACATGGCCGTGGCCGCGGTGGGTGCTGGCGAGCCGGTCGGTCGGGCCGAGGGCCGAGCAGACGCCGACCGCGACGGCCTCCTGTCCGATGTACGGGTGGATGCCGCCGGGGATCGCGCCGGCCTTCACCAGGCCGAGCGCCAGTTCCTCGAAGCCGCGGATCAGTCGCAGCATCCGGTAGCGCTCGGCCGGGGTGTCCAGCGGGGCGGGGCCGGCAGGGTCGGCTGGGGCGGTCGGGTCGGCGGGGGCGCCAGGGCGGGCGGGAGCGGTCACGGCCGTCCCCGCCAGACCGTCGGGCAGTACCGGGGGTCGGCGTAGTCCGGTCGGCCGTCGTTCGTCCGGCGCACCAGCACGTCGTGGTTGTAGACCACCGGCTCGCCGTCCGCCCGGTCGTGCCGGCGGTACTCGTTGGCGCCGTCCTGGAGGTGCAGCGAGATCGCCCGGCGCGGGTGGGAGGCCAGGTTGGGACCGCTGCCGTGGTAGGTGCGGCAGTGGTGGAAGGACACGTGGCCGCGCGGGATCGGCATCGGCACCTTGTGCACCCGCTGCCCGTTGTGGGCGGCGTTGGCGGACAGGATGTCCTCCAGCTCGGAGTCGTCGCGGTCGGCGAAGTGCCGGGTGGAGTCCTCGCCCGAGGGCAGTTCCCGCCAGCGGTGGCTTCCGTCGACCATGGTGATGGTGCCGTTCTCCTCGCGGCAGTCGTGGAACGGGATGAAGGCGGTGAGCATCTCATCCGAGGTGCAGGTCTGCCAGTAGTGCTTGTCGAAGTGCCACGGCACCCGGTTGCTGGGCTCCTCGGGCACCGGCGGCTTGTAGATCAGCGTCGACTGGAAGATCCGGATCTCCTCGGCGCCGGCCAGCAGCGCGGCCACCGCGCCGACCAGCGGCTTGCGCAGGATCGCGCCGATCGCGTCGCTCTCGTGGTGCACGTAGTCGTTGTGCCGCTGGACCGGTCCGTCCTCGGGCCGCCAGGAGGCCAGCCGGGGCGGGCGGACAGGCAGCTCGCGGTCCCGGTGGCCGGCGTAGTACCGCTCGGTGGCGGCCTGGAGGGTGTCCAGTTCCTCGTCGCTGAAGAGCTTGTGGGACAGGTACCAGCCGTGCTCGCGGTAGTGCGCCACCTCCTCGGGGGTGGGCAGCAGGGCGCGCTCGGCCTCGGTGAGCCGGAACTCGGCGGGGGCTTCGGCCATCGGACCGGTCTCCTCAGGGTGCCCGGGCGCGGCCCGGTCGGTGGCGGTGGCGTGGTCCGCGACGGTGGCGTGGTCCGCGACGGTGGGGCTGTGCCGCTCGACGGCCTCGTACAGGGCCTTGATGTTCGCGGTGCCGAAGGTACCCGCTCCCTGCCGCTCGATCAGCTCCAGGAAGTAGGTGCGCCGGGGGTGGGTCGAGCGGGCGAAGATCTGGAACAGCTGGCCGCCGTGGTCCTGGTCGACCAGGACGTGCAGGTCGCGCAGGGTCTCCACCGGGATAGCCGTCTCGCCGAAGCGCTCGGCCAGGGCGTCGAAGTAGGCGCCCGGGGTGGTCAGGAACTCCACGCCGCGCTCCCGGGCGGTCCGGACGGCGCCGGCGATGTCGCGGGTGCTGAAGGCGAGGTGCTGGACGCCGGCCCCGCCGTGGGCGGCGAGGAACTCGTCGATCTGGCCGGGGCGACGGTCGGTGTCGGGCTCGATCAGGGTGAAGGTGACGCCGCCGGAGGCGCTCTGCACCACCTTGGAGTCCATCGCCTGCTCGCCGACCTCGATGTACTCCTCGAAGACGGTGCGGAAGCCCAGCGCCTCCTCGCAGAAGCGCGCGGCGTCCGCGAGGGTGCCGGCCGGCAGGCAGATCGCGACGTGGTCGAGGTCGTCCAGCAGCCGGGGCTCCGGGGTGGGCTCGGTGCTCGGCAGCGGCACCAGGCGCAGCGCGGTGTCGCCGAAGCCCTCGATCAGGGCTCCCGCCCGGTCGAGCACCCGGGCGCCGTGCCGCTCGGCCCGCTCCAGCGCGGCGGCCGGGTCGGCGCAGCCGAGCGCGAGGACGGCGATGCCGTCCCCGTGCCGGGCGACGTACTCGGCCACCGGGTGCTCGGGGTCGGCGGCCGAGGTCAGCCGCAGCCCGATGGTGCCCTGGCGCAGCCCGACGGTGCGGGCTCCGTCCGGCGCGGTGACCGGGGCGTCGGCGGTGAAGCCGTGGTCGGCGCACAGTCCGGCGGCGGTCTTGTCGGCGTCCGCGCAGTGCAGCTCGACGTGGGTGATGGTCTGGATGGTCAACGGGATCTCCCCCCGGAGGGATGGCGGATCGGGGATCGGCTGCCGCCGCGCGGCGGTGGGCGGCGGCAGCGACGGGCGGCTACCGGGTCGACCGGGTGGAGGCGGGGCCGAGGATCAGGCTGAGGTTGTGGCCGCCGAAGGCGAAGGCGTTGCTCAGCGCGGCGCCCACCGGGGCGGACCGGGCGGCGCCCCGGACGTGGTCCAGGTCGCAGGCCGGGTCGGGGTCGGTGAGGTTGAGTGTCGGCGGCAGCGTTCCCCGGGCCACCGCCAGGGCGGTCACCGCCGCCTCCAACGCGCCTGCGGCGCCCAGGAGATGACCGGTGGCGCCCTTGGTGGAGCTGACGGCGGGCGGTTCGGCGCCGAACACGGCGCGCAGCGCGGCGGTCTCGGCCACGTCGCCGAGCTTGGTGCCGGTGCCGTGGGCGTTCACGTAGTCGATGTCGCCGGGGGTCAGGCCCGCGAGCGCGGCGCGCATCGCGTCGGCGGCGCCGGTGCCGTCGGGGCGGGGCGTGGTCGGGTGGTGGGCGTCGGTGGAGGCGCCCCAGCCGAGGACGTCCGCGTAGCCGGTGGCCCCGCGCGCCTCGGCGTGCTCGGCCCGTTCCAGCACCAGGACGGCGCTGCCCTCGCCCAGCACGAAGCCGTTGCGGCGGGCGTCGAAGGGCCGGCTGGCCTGCTCGGGGTCGTCCCAACCGTGCGCCAGGGCCCGGGCGTTGGTGAAGGCGGCGGCGATGGTGGGGTGCAGTGAGGACTCGGTGCCGCCGCACACCACCACGTCGGCGTCGCCGGCCCGGATCAGCCGCAGGCCCTCGGCGATCGCCTGGGCGCCGGCCGCGCAGGCCGTCACCACGGCGGAGCTGTAGCCGCGGATGCCGTGCTTGATGGCGATCCGGGCGGCGGCCATGTTGGAGAGCATGCCGGGCAGCAGGTACGGGCTGACGCCGGGGCGGCCGCGCTCCAGCCGGCGGTGCGACTGCTGCTCGAAGGTCTCCAGCCCGCCGCCTCCGGTGGCCAGCACCACGGCGGTGCGGTGCGGGTCGGCGTCCTGTCCGACGGTGAGCCCGGCATCGGCGAGCGCGTCGTCGGCGGCGGCCAGCGCGAGCAGCACGAAGCGGTCCACGCAGCGGGTTTCGGTGGGCGGCAGCACCTCCCGGCCGTCCAGCGCGGGGGCGATCCCGGCGGCGGGCAGCCAGCCGTGCGCGGGGTGGCCCTCGGGGACGGCCCGCAGGCCGGAGCGGCCGGCGGTCAGTGCCTCGAACACCTCGGCGGGCTCGCGGCCGAGCGGGGAGACCAGGCCGATGCCGGTGACGACGGCTCCGGGGCGGTGCTCGTTCACGCGCCCCCCTCCCTTCGCTCGGCGGCCGCTTCGCGCAACGCGCGCCTCTGGACGGTTCGCTCGCTTCGCTCGTTCACGCGCCCACCGCCGCGAGGTGGACCTGGCGCAGCAGGACCTTGCGGACCTTGCCGGTCGGGCCGAGCGGGATGTCGTCGGGGGAGACCGCCAGCACCTTGCGGACGGTCGCGGCGACGGCCTCGTCCAGGGCGGCGGTGACGGCCCCGGTGCGGTCCGCGGCCCGGTCGGCGCCCTCGGCGAGGATCAGCAGCACATCGGTGACCACGCGCTCGCCGTCCCGGACCGCGACCACCGTGCAGTCCAGCACGTCCGGGCAGGCGGCCAGCACCCGCTCCTCCGACATCGCGGTGAACAGCCGCTTGCCGCCGCCGAGTTCGACCGAGTCGACGGCCCGGTCGACGTGGTAGTAGTAGCCCTCCTCGTCCCGGTACATCAGGTCCCCGGTGAGGAAGCGGCCGCGCAGCCGGGTGCGGAAGGTGGTGGCCGAGTCGTTCCAGTAGCCGAGCGCCAGGGTGGGTGAGGCGGTGGCGAGTTCGCCGACCTCACCGGGGCCGAGCGGTTCGCCGTCCGGTCCGACGACCTCGCAGTCGACGAAGGCGTGCGGGCGGCCGACGCAGCGGCCGTAGCGTTCGGTGCCGGGAGCGTGGGTGATGAAGAAGTGCGAGTGGCCCATCTCGGTGGAGCCGAGCCCGTCCACGAACTGGGAGCCGGGCAGCCGGGTGCGGCCGGAGCGGGTGACGGTCTCGCGGCTGCCGACGGCGATCAGGCGGCGGATGTGCACCTCGTGGGCGCAGTCGCCGGTGTTCCACCAGAGGGCGACGGAGTCCAGGGCCCGGGTGGTGAGGTCGTGGCGGGCGAGGTCGGCCCAGGTGGCGGCGAATCCGATCACCCCGGTGGGCCGCCACTGCTCGATCGAGGCCAGTACGCCGTCGCCGGACTGCCGGGAGAGGAAGGCGAGTTCGGTGTGCGAGCTGAGCGCGAGGTTGAGCGCGATCAGGGTGGCGGCGTGCGGTGCGGGCAGGGCGCTGAGCAGCCGGTCCTGGCCCTGCGGGCGGGGCAGCCGCAGCCGGTGGCGGATCGCCGCGTACAGGCTTGCGTGCGAGTGGACGACGGCCTTGGGCATCCCGGTGGTGCCGGAGGAGTGGGTGATCGCCACCGGGTCGCCGGACCAGTGCCGGTACGGCTCCGGGGCCGCGTCCGGGTCGCCGGCGCCGAGGGTGGCGATCTCGGGGAGCAGGGGCGCACCCGGGTCGTGGCCGCTCAGCTCGGCCAGGTGGGCCGGGTCGGCGAGGACGCCGGCCGCGCCGAGACGGGCGATGTAGCGGGCGGCGCGCTCACCGTCCAGGTTGGGGTTGAGCAGCGCCGGGATCGCGCCGAGCCGGGCCAGGGCGAGGAAGGAGAGCACGTGGTCGGCGGCGTCGCTCGCGTACACCACGACCGGGTCGCGCCGGGTGATGCCCAGGCCGTGCAGCGCGGCGGCCCGGGCCCGGACGGCGCGGTCCAGCTCGCGCAGGGTGAAGGGCTGCCAGGCGGGGTGGTCGTCCACCTCGGTGTCGAAGCTGAGCAGCGGGACGTCCAGGTCCCGCCCGAGCGCGATCCGGGCGGTCAGGACGTTGCCGGCGCCCACGTCGGGGTCGTCCGCGAGCTGGGTGCGGAGGCTGCGGATGGTCACGGGGTGGGTCCCTCCCTCGGGGCCGGTCGGGCGGCCCGGGCGGCTGATCGGGTGGCGGGGCGGTCTGCCGCGCTGCCAGGCGGGGCGGACGGCCGCTCCGGCGGCGGTGCCGGGAGCGAGGCGGAGTCGGGCGGGAGCGCTGGTGTGCCGGGTGCGGCTGCGTCAGGCGCCGGGGCCTCGTTGGTTCCTACGGCCGGGGGTGTGCGGCGGGTTCAGCTCGGTCGGATTCCCGGGGCCGTGAGCGGGGTGTCCGTGAGCGGGGTGTCCTCGGGCAGGACGTCCGTGAGCAGGACGGCCGTGGCGTGGCCCCCGTCCGCCGTCTGTTCGGCGGCGACGACCAGGACCCGGTCGGCGTCGCCGTCCGCGAGCAGCAGCGCGGCCAGCTCGTACGCGTCGGCTGGCACCTGCCCGGGCGCGGCCGCCTCGGCCGGGCAGATCGCCACCAGGGGGCCGGTCAGGCCCCAGCGTGCGGCGATGTGTCCGAGGACGGCGTTGGGGTTGGACTGGAAGAACAGCAGCGGGCCGGTCCGCTGTCCGGGTTCGGCGCTGTGCGCGATGGCCCGGGCGGTGGCGGTGTCGCCGCTCGCGCTGGCCAGCAGCAGGGCGGTCCGTCCGGGTGCGGGCGGTCCGCCGGGCAGGGCGCGCAGGCAGCGCTCGGCGGTGTCGGCGACGAGCGGGTTGAAGCCGGAGGTGGCGAAGCCGGGCAGCGGTGGTACGGGCCCGGCCGGCCCCGGTGCGGGGCGGCGGGCCTCGGCGAGGATCCGCAGGCCGTGGGTGTGGTCGGCAGGAGTGGTCATGGCGGTGGCGGTCATTCCGGGGCCAGCAGGAGTGCGGTGTTGGCCCCGCCGAAGGCGGAGTTGAGGCTGAGCGCGTACGAGGGGCGGGCGGTGTGCGGGCCGTTCAGGACGAGGTCCAGCGCGACGTCCGGGTCGGGGCCGAGCCAGCCGGCGTTGACCGGGAGCAGGCCGGTGTTCAACGCGCCGATGGTGACGGCGAGTTCGAGCAGGGCAGAGGCCTCCAGGGCGTGTCCGTGGACGGACTTGCTGGAGCTGACCGGCAGGTGGTCGGTGTGCGGGCCGAAGACCCGTCGCAGGGCACGGGCCTCGGACTGGTCGGCGAGGGTGGAGCCGGTGCCGTTGGCGTTGACGTAGCCGACCTCGGCGGGGGCGACGCCGGCCCGGCCGAGGGCGGCCTCGATCGCGCGGACCGCTCCGCCGCCCTCGGGCTCCGGGCGGCAGACGTGGTGGGCGTCCCCGGCACGGCCCCAGCCGGCCAGCCGGGCGAGCACGGGGGCGCCGCGTCGTTCGGCGGCCGGGGCGGCCTCGACCAGGACGGCGGCGGCCGCGTCGGCGAGCAGGGTGCCGGTGCGGCCGGCGCTGAACGGGCGCGCCTCGCCGTCCCGGGCGAGCGCCCGGCCGGCGTCGAAGACCGCGAAGACGCCCGGTTCGACCAGGTGCCCGGCCGCGACCAGGACGCGCGGGTGCCGTCCGGCGGCCACCAGGGCGGCGGCGTCGGCGACGGCGCTCGCCGCGGCCACGCAGGCGCCGGTGTACACCCGGGCGACGCCCGGCGCGTGCCAGGCCTCGCGGAGCCCGGCGGCCACCGCGTCGGCGGTGGCGCGGGTGCGCTCGTCGCTGTGCAGCGCGAGCAGCACGGGCAGGCCGGCGCCCTCGGCGGCGGTCAGTCCGGCCTGGCGGCAGGCTTGGCCGATCGCGTCGAGCACCACTGCGGCCAGCGGGGCGGCGGAGGCCAGCGGCACCGTGTCGGGGAACAGCGCGGCCCGGTCGGTGCGCCGGGCGCTCACGTCGAAGCGGGTGACCGGACCGAACCCGGCCTTGCCGTGCGCGGCGGCCTCGGTGAGCGCGGCGAGCCCCGGCCCGGCGGCGCTGAGCACGCCGACACCGGTGACCACCGGCCTCCCGGCCGTCCGGCCCGGAGGACCGGAGCCCGTGGCGGTGGGGTTCACGGGCGGGCGCCCGCGCGGTCGGCGAGGACGGCCTCGCGCAGCAGTTCGGCGGCGTCGTCGACGGTGCGCACCGCGCCGAAGCGGTCGTCGTCCAGGTCCAGCTGGAGGTCGTACCGCTGCTCGAACTCGGCGACGAGCCAGGTGAGTTCGAGTGAGCCGAGGTGCTCGGGCACGGCCTCGACGGCACGCTGCCCGAACGCCGCCAGCATGGTCAGGACCTCGGCCCGGTCCGGCAGGGCGGTGGGCGGCGGGGAGCCGGTCACGCGGCGCTGCCGGAGGTGGCGGCGAGGGCGTCGATCCGGCGGGTGACGTCGGCGGTGAACTCGTCCAGCGTCATCAGCGCGGTGGTCTCCATCTCGTCCAGGTCGAACTTGATCCCGAACTCGTCCTCGACCTGCACCGACAGCTCGGCCAGCGCGAGCGATTCGAGGTCCAGGCCGGCCGGGCCGAGGTCGGTGTCCCCGGTGACCTCGGAGACGTCGTACTGCATCTCGGCGAGTGACGCCAGGACGAAGGCGCGGATGCGGTCCTGCATGGTGGTGCTCCTTGTCGGGGTGGTGGTGCGGGGCGGAACCGGGGCGCGGCCGGGTACGGCCGGACCGCGGCGGCGGACCCGGTCAGCCGGCGGGGGCCGCGGTGGCGGCGCTCGCGCGCAGGGCGGCCGGGTCGCGCAGCAGCTTTCCGGTGGAGGTTCGGGGGAGGGGGTCCAGCCGGGCGAACCGGCGCGGCCGCTTGTAGGCGGCCAGTCGGCGGGCCAGCAGGCCCTGGACGGCGTCGAGGTCGGCCCCGGGTTCGGTGGCCAGGTAGGCCTCGATCGCGCCGTCGTCGAAGACCACCACGGCCTCGCGGACGTCGGACAGCGCGGTGAGCGCCTGCTCGACCTCGGTGAGGTCGACCTTCAGACCGCCGATCGAGACCTGTGAGTCCAGTCGGCCGAGCACGGTGACCAGGCCGTCGTCGACCGGTTCGGCGGCGTCCCGGGTGTGCAGCCAGCCGTCCGACCAGCGGGTCGGGTCGTCCAGTCCCGGGTACGGGGAGGACGCCGTGCCGATCTGCAACTCGCCCTTCACCAGGCGAAGCCGCATGCCGTGCACGGGCCGCTTGGCGGGGTGGAGCGTACCGGAGAGGTCGGTGGCGATCACCCCGGTCTCGGTCATGCCGTACATGGTGCCGAGCGGGACGCCGTAGCGCTCGGTGAACAGCGCGGGCAGGCCCGGACGGACCAGTTCGCCCGCCACGATCATCCGCCGCAGCCGGGGCAGCGGCGGGGGAGCGACCGCCCCCGCCAGGAGTTCGGCGTGGAACGGCACCCCGATCAGGGTGGTCGGCCGGTCGCCGGCGGCGACCTCCGTGAGGATGCCCGCGGCCGTCATCCGCTCCGGCACGGTGAGCGCGACCCGGGCGTGCAGGCTGTTGAGCAGTCCGCCGACCAGGCCGAGCACGTGCACCACCGAGGCGAGCAGGACGACCCGCTCGCCCTCGCCGGGGAACTCCACCAGTCTTCGGTAGCAGTCGAGTTCGCGCAGCAGATCGGACGCGGTACGGGCGATGACCTTGGCCGGGCCGGTGGATCCGGAACTCAGCTGGATCAGCGCGTGTCCGGTGCGGGCCGGGCGCCCGTCCGCCAACGGGACGGCCACCGGATCGACTTCGGAGAAGCCGCGCAGGGCCGCCGCGGACCGATGGGCGGAGCCTACCAGCACCTGCGGAGCCAGCCGCGCCACCGCCGCGTCGATCTCATGGTCGGTCAACCGGTGATCGAGCAGCGCGACTTGGGCTCCCAGCCGCCAGCAGGCCAGGAGCACGGCGACGAACGCCACCGAGGGCGGCAGCCGCAGGGCCGCCGTCCCGCCGGGGCCGAGCCCGACGGCCGCCAGCCGGACGGACTGCTCGTCGACCAGGGCGCGCAGGGCGTCCCGGTCCAGCGGCACGCCGAGGTGCAGGCACTCCTCGCCGCCGGGTCCGGCCAGCAGCAGCCGGTCGACCCAGCAATCCGGGGCGTCGGAGTGCGGCAGGAAGGCAGGCGGAAGTACGGAGGGGGAAAAGCCGGTCAACGCGGCTCCACACAAGTGAGGGGATTTGACATGAACGCCGTTAAAAAACCCGAACGGCCGATTCCGTGGCCAGACCCTGGCACAGACGTTTCGTCAAATCAAGGTCTATACCAATGGGGTCGTTGCTCCTACGCTGCCGAACCGGGACTGGCCCGAGCGTGGCCGTCCTGGAACGAGGAATGCCCGTGGGAGCTCTCACGCTGGCCGGGATCGAGTGCGCCGCGCGCGCCCAACTCCCACCGGAAATCTGGGATTTCATCGAAGGCGGAGCCGGTGCGGAACGCACCCTGACGGCCAATCGGGAGATCTTCGGACGCCATGCGCTGCGCCCGCGCACCCTGGTGGACGTCTCGGTCTGCGACCCCGGGCTGACCCTGCTCGGCGCACCGCTGGGCGTCCCGCTCGGGATCGCGCCGATGGCGTACCACCGGCTGGTCGACCCGGAGGGCGAGACGGCCACCGCACGCGCCGCCGGCCGGGCCAGCGCCCTGCTCGTCGCCGGGATGTTCGCCAGCCGGACCCTGGAGGAGATCGCCGCCGCCGCCACCGGGCCGCTCTGGCTCCAGCTGTACTGGCTGCGCCGACGCGACGCCCTGGCCTCCCTGGTGGAACGCGCCGAGGCGGCCGGCTACCGCGCGCTGGTGCTGACCGTGGACGCCCCGAGGATCGGCCGCCGGCCGCGCGACCTGCGCAACGGTTTCGCCGTCCCGCCCACCGTCCGCGCGGTCAACCTGGACCCGGCCCTGATGTCCGCCGGCCGCCTCGTCACCGGCGGGAGTTCGGGCATCGCCGAGCACGCCCGCGAGCACTTCGACCCCACCCTGAGCTGGGCCGACCTGGCCTGGCTGCGCGAACGCACCAGGCTGCCGCTGGCCCTCAAGGGCATCCTCACCGCCGAGGACGCCCGGCTGGCCGTCGAACACGGCGTCGACGCGGTCCTGGTCTCCAACCACGGCGGTCGCCAACTCGACGGGGCGCTGCCGGCCCTGGCCGCGCTCCCCGAGGTGGTCGACGCCGTGCCCGCCGACCTGCCGGTGCTCTTCGACGGAGGTGTGCGAGGCGGCACGGACATCGCCATCGCCCTCGCCCTCGGCGCCCGCGCCGTGCTGGTCGGCCGGCCCGCGCTCTGGGGTCTCGCCACCGGGGGCGAGACCGGACTGGGCCGGGTGCTCGACCTGCTGCGCGAGGAACTGGAGCACACCATGGCCCTGTTGGGCCGGCCCCGGCTCGCCGACCTGGACCGCACCGCCCTCGCGCCCTGGCCCTGCCCGACCGCCGGCTGAATTCGCGCCGCACAGCGCCGCACAGCACCGAGCCGCGCGGCAGCCGGCCCGGGGCCAGGGCTGAACCGCGCGGTACCCGGACGACGTTTCCCCATCAGGAGGCCCGCACACATGACCGAGCAGAACGAACGATTCCCGGGCTGGGACTGGGAGGACCCGGACGGGCTGGCCGGCCGCCTGGACGACTTCAGCGAGCAGGTCGCCACCTGCGAGAAGCTCGAAGCACACCCCGGCGGACTGCCGCGCGACCATGCCGGATTCCGCGAACTCGGCCTCACCGGAATCGAGTTCGCGGCGTTCCGGACCGCCCACCCGGAGGGCCTCGGCACCGACCTCGCCACCCTGCGCGCCCCCGACACGGCCACCGAGCCCGGCACCCTCTACCGGGTCGACGGCGACCGCTGGTTCACCCAGCTCGACATCGCCCGACCACTGCCCTTCGCCGACGCCAGCGTCGACTGGGTGTACGCCGAGCACCTGATCGAGCACGTCACCGTGCCCGTCGCCGTCGGCTGGCTGCGCGAGGCCCGGCGGGTGCTGCGCCCCGGCGGCGTCCTGCGCCTGACCACCCCCGACCTCGCCCGCTACCTGGTCGGCTACGCCACCGGCGACGGCTTCCTCGCCAAGCACCGGCGCCGGCTGACCACCCTCGGCTTCGGCCCGCCGATGCCCGCGCGCCCCGCCTTCCTGGTCAACCAGATCTTCCGGTACTTCGGCCACCAGTGGATCTACGACCTGGACGAACTGCGGCACGTCCTCACCCGCGCGGGATTCGACCCCGTCCGGATCCGCCCGTGCTCCTACCGCCAGGGCGCCCGTCAGGACGTCGCCGACCTCGACACGGCCTTCCGCACCGACGAGACCGTCTACATCGAGGCAGACTGCTGACGCCCGCCCCTCCCGGGTCGTCCCGCCCCTGCCCGAACTCCCGCCCGCGGCACCGCCGTCGGCCACCCCTGCTCCCGCCCGGCCCCGCGCACCGAATGGATCCGCTGATGCCCCTCCACCCCCAGGCCGAGGCCTATCGCGCCCGGCGCGCGAGCAGCGGCGCCCCGCCGCTCTACACCCTGACCCTCGCCGAGGCCCGAGCCGCCGACCTCGCGGACATCCGCGCGTCGGCCGGCGACCCCGAGCCGGTCGCCGCCGTCGAGGAGCACCGCATCGCCGGCCCCGGCGGCGAACTGGCCCTGCGGCTCTACCGCCCCGAGGCGTCCGGCCGCCGGCTGCCCGCCCTGCTCTACCTGTTCGGCGGCGGCTGGACGCTCGGCTCGCCCGACACCAGCGACGCCGTCTGCCGCCGGCTCACCAACGCCGTCGGCTGCGTCACCGCCAGCGTCGGCTACCGGCTCGCCCCCGAACACCCCTTCCCCGCGGCGCTGCACGACTGCCGCGCCACACTGCTCCAACTCGTCGAACGAGCCGACGAGTTCGGCATCGACCCGGACCGCCTCGCGGTCGGCGGCGACAGCGCCGGCGGCAACCTCGCCGCCGCGCTCACCCTGCTGCTGCGTGCCGACGGCGGCCCGGCCCTGCGCCACCAGCTGCTGGTCTACCCCAACACCGACCACGGCGCCGACACCCCCTCGCGGCGCGAGAACGACGACCCGGCACTGTTCAACCACCGCTCGGTGGACTGGTACTGGGGCCACTACCTGGCGGACCAGGGCGACGGCGCCAGCCCGTACGTCTCCCCGCTGCGCGCCGCCACCCTGGCCGGCCTGCCGCCCGCGACCGTCCTGACCGCCGAGTACGACCCGCTGCGGGACGAGGGCGAGCGGTACGCCGAGGCGCTGCGCGCCGCCGGGGTCCCGGTGGAACTGCGCCGCTACCAGGGCATGCCGCACGGATTCTTCGCCATGACCGGCACCCTGGACGCCGCCGCCGAGGCCCAGGCCTTCGCCGCGCGGTGCCTGCGGGAGGCGCTGCGGTGACGATCCCCCTGGCCGACCTGCACGCCAGCCTGGCCGAACCGCTGCTGGACGCGATGACCTTCCTCAACGAGGTCACCACCCGCTACCCGGACGCCGTCTCCTTCGCCCCCGGCCGCCCCTACGAGGGCTTCTTCGAGCCCGAGGACGTCCCGGCCCACCTGGCCGCCTACCTCGCCCACCTGGCCGACCGCGGCCTCGACCGGGACGCGGTGCGCACCGCGCTGTTCCAGTACGGCCCGACCAAGGGCATCATCAACGAGCTGGTCGCCCGCACGCTCGCCAACGACGAGGACCTGACCGTCGACCCGGAGGCCCTGGTGGTCACCGTCAGCGCCCAGGAGGGCATGCTGCTGACGCTGCGCGCCCTGTGCGCCGGCCCGGACGACGTCCTGCTGGTCAGCTCGCCCTGCTACGTCGGCGTCACCGGAGCCGCCCGGCTGCTCGACCTGACCGTCCGCCCCGTCCCCGAGGGCCCGGACGGCGGCCCCGACCCGGAGACGTTCCGGGCGGCGGCCCGCGCGGTGCGGGCCGAGGGGCGCCGCCCGCGGGCCCTCTACGTCGTCCCGGACTTCGCCAACCCCTCCGGCACCAGCATGCCGGTCGCGGCCCGTGACGGGCTGCTGGAGGTGGCGGCCGAGGAGGGCGTTCTGGTCATCGAGGACAACCCGTACGGCTTCTTCTCCCGCACCCCGGGCCGGCGGCCCACCCTCAAGGCGCTGGACCGCCACCGCCAGGTCGTCCACCTGGGCTCCTTCGCCAAGACCTGCTTCCCCGGGGCCCGCCTCGGCTACGTGATCGCCGACCAGGAGGTGGCCCGCCCCGACGGGCGGCGCGGTCTGCTCGCGGACGAGCTGGCCAAGCTGAAGAGCATGACGACGGTCAACACGCCCGCGCTCAGCCAGGCCGTCATCGGCGGCATGCTGCTGACCCACGGCTGTCGGCTCCGGGCCGCCAACGCCGGTGCCACGGCCCACTACGCGGCCGGCATGGACACCCTGCTGCGGGAGCTGGACCGCCATCTGCCGGCCTCCGTGCGGCGCCGGCTGGGGGTGTCCTGGAACCGGCCGGACGGCGGCTTCTTCGCCGTGCTGACGGTGCCGTTCGTCGCCGACGAGGCCGCCATGGAGCGCTGCGCCCGCGACCACGGGGTGCTCTGGACGCCGATGGCGCCGTTCTACCCGGCGGGTGGCGGCGAGCAGCGGCTGCGGCTGTCGGTCAGCTCGCTGACGCAGTCGCAGATCATCGACGGGGTGGCCAAACTGGCGGCCTTCCTGGCGGCCTGAGGCCACGGGGACGACGGAGGGGCCCGGCTC
>NZ_JBHUAF010000108.1:0-22663 GCF_042789895.1 Kitasatospora sp. NPDC056783 | reverse complement strand
CCTCTTGGTTCCGGGCCCTGACTCATCTGTCATAACAGTCGAGCGCCACGGACGAGGACTCGGTCGTCCAGCGCAGGGGCACTGCCGCTCCGGGCGGGGGCTCAGGCGCCGCGGCTGCGGGCGATCGGGCGACGCCGGTGCGGGCGCCGGAGCCGACGCCTCCGCGGACTCCGAACTCCCCCCCAATTGTCATAGAACTCAGGCGCCACCCGTGTGCACGCTGAACGCCGAACGGCGGGCCGCCCGGGCCACGCCCGCGTCCGGGTGCACGCCCGAGACCGCCGTCAGCACCGAGGCCGCCCGCGGGTGCCCGGACTGCCGGGCCCGGGCGAACAGCCGGACCGGATCGCCCGCCGAGGCACCCTCGACATGGCCCACCAGGAGCTCGGTCTCACCGTGGTCGAGCACCGCGGCCGCGGTGTCCACCCAGAGCCAGGCCGCGTCCACCGCGCCCAGCACGTCCGCCGGGGCGACGCCCTCGTCGGCGCGCTCCGCCAGCCACAGCAGCGCGTAGGGGCGCAGCACGGGCTCGTCCACCGCCGCCCGCACCGCCTGCTCGGCCGGGCCGCCGGCCACCCGCAGCGCCTCGAACGCCAGTCCGCGGACCAGCGCGTCGTCGCCCTGGGCGGCCTCCAGCAGTTCGCCCACCGCCCGGTCCGCCGGCCGGGCCGCGACCCAGGCGCGGAACTCGGCGCGGGCCGGGCCCGGCGAGTAGTCCGCACAGGCGTTCAGCAGCTCGAAGGCGCTCTGCTCGATGTGCCCGGCCGCGGTCTGGGCGACCGTGCAGATCTCCTCCAGCTTCGCCCGCACCGCCCAGTGGCCGAGCGATGACAGCTCGGCGGCATCGTTCCTGCGTGTCAGGGCGCCGACGGCCGCCAGGCCGTCCAGCATCCAGTCCAGGACGGCGGCCACGTCCGAGGGCGCGGCCGGGGTGTCGATCTGCGGCTCGCGGCAGGTGCCGCGGACGGCGGAGACGGCCGAGGCGGCGTGCGGCACCGGCGACAGTCCCGGCCCTCCGAGGCCGGTGCCGACCCGGCGCTCGTCCAGTCCTCGGCGCAGCAGTTCCAGCAGTTCGCTCTCGGCGACCGGCCCGTCGACCAGGTGGAGGAAGGAGAGCAGCTGCGGAGCCTGGTCCACGGCCTGCCCGGCCAGCACGGCGAACACGCCGCGCAGGGCGGCGGGCGGCACCGGGGCGAGCAGGGTCCAGGCGTCGAACAGCGCCGACCAGCCGCGGATCACGGCCTCGTCGTCGTGTTCCCAGGCGTGCAGGCGCCAGCCGGGGCCGGCCCCGCCGTCCCGGGGCTCCACCAGGCCCACCAGCAGCGCCTGTCCCCACGCCTTGGCGGCGGCGCCGACGGTCATGGCCAGTGCCCGGCCCGCCGCGCGGGCGTCCTCCGGGAGCAGTTCGCCGCGCTTGTCGACCTCGGCCAGCTCGCCGGCCCAGCGGGCGATCCGGACGGCGTCCACCAGCATCCGGCGGGCCAGCGGCGCCAGCTCGGCGGGTGCCGGGAAGCCCTCCGGCAGGGGAACCCGGCCTCGCCCGGGGGCCGGAGCGGGTCCTCGTCGCCGGGGTACTCCGTTACGGGGGACACCCGCCCCGCCCGGCCTGCCACCGGCGGGCCGTTGGGCCGTTCCGGGGAGACGGGTCACCGTCGCACCGGTACCGATCGTCGGCGGGAGCGGGGCATCACGGTCGCGCGGGTTCCGAGACGTCACGTCGAGCAGTCTTCCCCTTGTACCGGCCTTCTGTCACATCCGGTTGTCCGTACGACCGGGCGACCGGCGGCGGCACCTCCGCAAGATCGGGCAACAACGGCAAACCGCCTGGCCGGAAACATGTGACCTGAGCATGCCACTTCGAATACTCCGGTTGCCGGGAATGCTCGATCGGTCACGTTGCGTAGGGGTGGGGGCGTCGTCGCAGGGCACATTTTTGCCCCTGGTGGCCGGGTGGTTGGCCTCCGGGAAATCCGCTCCGCTGACTCCCGGCGGGGCTGTCCAGCCCGAATCCGGACGGATGCCGGGTGGACCAGGGAGGTCTTTCCACGCGAAAAGTCGGCGGGTCCGACTTCTCGCGTCCGCCGGACGAAATGGGGAAACGTTCACGCACGGACGGGGGAAGTCCGCCGGAATGACCGGCGGGGCCCGGTCGAAAGCGCTCTCACCGCAGGGGGGCCGGACACGTCCCCAAGGACACGCCTCGAAGAACACCCCTCGAAGGACGGGTCCCGAAGGACATGCCTCAAAGCAGCGGCGTGAGCCAACGGCGGAGGAGTTCGGTGTAGTGGTCGGGGGCGGTATTCCAGAGGGTGGCGTGGTCGGCGCCGGGAAAGGGCCGGAGGCTGACCACGTCGTGGCGGACGGCCGCCAGCTTCTCGGCGGTGCGGAAGGGCGCGATCCGGTCCTCGGGGCTGTGCAGCAGCAGCGTGGGGACGCGCAGGTCGGTGCCGTCGGCGAGGCGTCCGAAGTCGGCGAGGTCGACGCCGGTGCGTCCCTCGGCCGCGAGGGCGCCGAGTTCGGCGGCGACGCCCCCGAAGCCGGCCCGGGCGGCGTCCCGGCGGGCCGAGGCCGGGAGGTCGAGCACCGGGGAGTCGAGGACCAGGCCGCGGATGGCGTGCGACCAGGCCGAGCGGGCCGCCGTCTGGAGGACCGTGGTGGCCCCCAGGGACCAGCCGTAGAGGATCACCTTGCCCGCACCGCTGTCCAGCGCCAGCCGCACGGCCGACTCGATGTCGCGCCACTCGGTCTCGCCGAAGTGGCTCAGCCCGTCCGGGGAGGCGGGGGCACCGCGGTCGCCGCGGTAGGTGACGGACAGGACGGGCAGACCGAGCCGGTGGAGGACGGGCAGCACCGGGAGGGTCTGTCCGCGGTCGGCCTCGGGACCGTGCACCAGGATCACCCAGGTGCCGCGCTTGCCGTCGAGCCGCCAGGCGGGCAGGGCGCCGAGCTCGCCGTCGGCGGCGGTGTCGGTGAAGGCGAGGCCGAGTGCCTCGGTCGGGTCGCCGAGCAGGACCCGGGGCGTGAAGCGGACCTCCGTGCCGGGGGTGAGGGTGCCGCGGTCGGCGCGGACCAGCCGACGGGTGACGCCCTGTTCGTCGCTGTGCAGGATCTCCTCGACGACCGCGTGTCCGCCGTCCCCCCACTCGATCGCCCAGCGGCCGCGGCGCAGGCTCTCCGGGCCGCGGGTGAAGGTGATCCGGCCGGGGGCCAGGTTCCGGACCAGGACCGGGCCGGACTCCCGGAGGGCGGTCACCGGACGGACCATTCGCTCGGAGGCCCGACGACCGACCACCAGCACGGCTGCCCCGACCGCGGCGGCCGCCACGACGGCGGCGGTTCCCCAACGCATCTCGCTCCCCTGTTCTTCCGCTCTGCTCCGTCGCTCACGGATCTGTCGCTCGCGTGCCCACGGATCTGTCGCTCACGCACCGGACGGTGTTCGTGCCCCAGTTCACCGGCACACCGCCCACCCGGCCACCGGACTGAGCCGTTCGGGTCACGCGGGCGCGGCGACCGCACGGCCGACGGGTGCCGGGAGGAGGCCACCGGGACGACGGGTGCGGTGGCGGCGATCCCACAGGTCGTCAGCCGGGCCCGCGTGTGACCAACCCCTCTGTGACCTCGGTTGACTCCCGGTTCGGCCCCGTGATGGGATCCTGAGGCCAAACGGAGGCATGGAGAGGAAGCCGGTGGAAGTCCGGCGCGGTCCCGCCACTGTCACCGGGGAGCACGCTCGGAACATCGCCACGGCGGGCCGTCGAAGGCCGCTGGAAGGCTCCGGGGGTGCGTCCGACCCGGAAGCCAGGAGACTCTCGCCCCCGTCACGTCGATCCAGGGCGCGGACCCTGAGTGAGGACACGCACGCGATGCAGGCTGCCCCGCCCTGCCGGACCCCGAGCCGCCTTCCGCCGTGCGGCCGATGACCCCCGCGACGCCGCGGGCGTCCACCACGCGTCCGCTGACCCGCGCCGCCGCCTTCGCGCTCGGCGCCGCCGCGGGCTACGCCGCCGACGCCCGCTTCGGCGACCCGCGCCGGGGCCACCCGGTGGCCGCCTTCGGCACCGCCGCGACCCGGCTGGAGCGGCGGCTGTGGCGTGACGACCGGACCGCCGGAGCCGGGTACACGGCGCTGTGCGTGGGAGCCGTCGCGGCTGGCGCACTCGCCCTTGACCGCACGGTGGGCCGGCGCCCGCTGGGCCGGGCGGCGCTGGCGGCGGCCGCGACCTGGACGGTGCTCGGCGGCACCTCGCTGACCCGGGAGGCTCGCGCCATCGGCCGCTCGCTGGCCGCGGGCGACCTCACGGCCGCCCGGGAGCGGCTGCCCCACCTGTGCGGACGGGACCCGAGCGCGCTGGACGGACAGCAGATCGCGAGGGCCGTGGTCGAGTCGGTGGCCGAGAACACCGCCGACGCCGTGGTGAACGCGCTGACCTGGGGCGCCCTGGCCGGCACGCCCGGGCTGCTGGCCTTCCGCGCCGTGAACACCCTGGACGCCATGGTCGGCCACCGCTCGCCGCGCTACGCCCGCTTCGGCTGGGCCTCGGCCCGGCTGGACGACCTGGCGGGCTGGCCGGGCGCCCGGCTGACGGCACTGCTGACGGTGGCCGCCGCGCCCGAGCCCCGGACGGCCTGGCGGGTCTGGCGGCGGGACGGCTCGGCGCACCCCAGCCCGAACGCGGGCCAGGCGGAGGCGGCGTTCGCCGGCGCGGTGGGCGTCCGGCTGGGCGGGACCCTCCGGTACGGCGAGAGGGTGGAGCACCGGCCGGTCCTGGGCGAGGAGTTGCGGCCGGTGACGGTGGACGACATCGAGCGCGCCTGCGCGCTCTCCCGGCGGGTGGGCTCGCTGGCGCTGGGTACCACGGTCGCGGGGCACGTGCTGCTGCGCGCGCTCCTGGGGAAGAGGGGAAGGGCATGACGAACGCGCTGCTGGTCGCGGGGACGACCTCGGACGCGGGCAAGAGCGTGGTGACGGCCGGGATCTGCCGTTGGCTCGCCCGCCAGGGCGTGCGGGTCGCGCCGTTCAAGGCGCAGAACATGTCGCTCAACTCCTTCGTCACCGCCGACGGCGCGGAGATCGGCCGCGCCCAGGCGATGCAGGCGCAGGCCGCCCGGGTGGAACCGGAGGCGGCGATGAACCCGGTGCTGCTCAAGCCGGGCGCGGACGGCCGCAGCCAGGTCGTGCTGCTGGGCAGGCCGGTCGCCGAGGTGGGCGCGCTGGACTACCGCGAACGCAAGCCCGTCCTGCTGGAGCGCGCCCTGGAGTGCCTGGCCGACCTGCGCCGCCGCTTCGACGTGGTGGTCTGCGAGGGCGCGGGCTCGCCGGCCGAGATCAACCTGCGCGACCACGACATCGCCAACATGGGTCTGGCCACCGCCGCCGCCCTGCCGGTGGTGGTGGTCGGGGACATCGACCGCGGCGGGGTCTTCGCGGCGATGTACGGGACGCTGGCGCTGCTGTCCGCCGAGGACCAGCGGCACGTGGCGGGCTGGTTCGTCAACAAGTTCCGCGGCGACGCGCGGCTGCTCGCGCCCGGACTGGAGATGCTGCGCGAGCTGACCGGCCGTCCGGTGCTGGGCACGCTGCCGATGCTGCCCGGGCTCTGGCTGGACGCCGAGGACTCGCTGGACCTGTCCACCGTGGTCGACCGGACGGACGGTCGCGGACCGCTCGGCGCGGACGTGCTGCGGGTGACGGTGGTGCGCTTCCCGCGGCTGTCCAACTTCACCGACCTGGACGCGCTCGCCCAGGAGCCCGGCGTGCTGGTGCGCTGGGCGACCAGGCCGGAGGAGCTGGCCGACGCCGACCTGGTGGTGCTGCCCGGCACCCGGGCCACCGTCGCGGACCTCGCGTGGCTGCGCGAGCGCGGCCTGGAGCCGGCCCTGCGGGCGCGGGCGGCGGCCGGGCTGCCGGTCCTCGGCGTCTGCGGCGGCTACCAGATGCTGGCGCACTCGATCGTGGACGAGGTCGAGTCGAAGGCGGGCGCGGTCGAGGGGCTCGCGCTGCTGCCGACCCGGGTCCGGTTCGGCGTGGAGAAGGTGCTGGCCCGGCCGGTCGGCGAGGCGTTCGGACAGCGCGTCGAGGGCTACGAGATCCACCACGGGGTGGTGGCGGTCGACGGCGGCGAGGGGTTCTTCTCCGATGGCGCGGGGCGGAACCTGGACGGCTGCCGGCTGGGCGCGGTGTGGGGCACCACCTGGCACGGCGCGCTGGAGAACGACGGGTTCCGGCGCGAACTCCTGCGCGAGGTGGCCGAGGCCGCCGGTCGGGCGTTCGTGCCCGCACCGGACACCTCCTTCGCCGCCGCGCGCGAGGCCCGGCTGGACCGGCTGGGCGACCTGATCGAGGAGCACGCCGACACGGACGCGCTGTGGAAGCTGATCGAGGGCGGGGTGCCGGCGGCCGGATCGCTGCCGTTCGTCCCGCCCGGGACCGCCGGGAGTGACGCATGAACCGGGTTGGGCCGCGGGAGCGGGTACGACCGCAGGACCGGACACGACAGGAGTGGGGTACGGCATGAGTGACGTCCGCTATCCGTTCACCGCGGTCGTCGGCATGGCCGACCTGCGGCTCGGACTGCTGCTGAACGCGGTCTCCCCGGCCGTGGGCGGCGTGCTGGTGCGCGGCGAGAAGGGCACCGCGAAGTCGACCATGGTGCGCGCGCTGGCCGGGCTGCTGCCGGACATCGCCGCGGTCGACGGCTGCCGCTTCGCCTGCGACCCGGCCGCGCCGGACCCGCAGTGCCCGGACGGGCCGCACGACGCCCCCGCGAGCCACGAACGGCCGTCCCAGCTGGTCGAGTTGCCGGTCGGCGTGGCCGAGGACCGGATCGTCGGCTCGCTCGACCTGGAGCGGGCGCTGGCCGAGGGCGTCAAGGCGTACGAGCCCGGACTGCTCGCCAAGGCGCACCGCGGCGTGCTCTACATCGACGAGGTGAACCTGCTCCAGGACCATGTGGTGGACCTGCTGCTGGACGCCGCCGCGATGGGCCGCTCCTACGTCGAGCGCGAGGGCGTGTCGGTGCGGCACGCGGCCCGGTTCCTGCTGGTCGGCACGATGAACCCGGAGGAGGGCGAGCTGCGGCCGCAGCTGCTCGACCGGTTCGGCCTGACCGTCGAGATCGCCGCCACCCGGGACCCGGCCGAGCGCGCCGAGGTGGTCCGGCGCCGGCTCGCGTACGACGCGGACCCGGCCTCGTTCGCCGCCCGGTTCGCGCAGGACGAGCGAGCTCTCGCCGAACGCATCACCGCCGCACGCGAGTTGCTGCCCAAGGTCGAGCTGACCGAAGTGGCACTGCGTCAGATCACGGCCGTGTGCGCCGCGTTCGAGGTGGACGGGCTGCGCGCGGACATCGTGATGGCCCGCACGGCCGTCGCGCTGGCCGCCTGGGACGGGCGTGCCGAGGTGCTGGAGGAGGACGTCCGCAAGGCCGCCCAGCTGGCGCTGCCGCACCGCCGCCGCCGCAACCCCTTCGACGCGCCGGGGCTGGACGAGGAGCAGCTGGACCGGACGCTGGAGGAGCACGCGCGGCAGGACGACCCCGAGCCCGAGGGGGACGGTCCCGGCCCGGACGGCGACGGCGACGGCGGCCCGGAGGGCGACGGGCCTGACGGCGGCCCCGACGGCGGCGGCCCCGACGGCGGCGGCGCGCCCGAGCCCTCCGACGGCCCGCGCACGGAGACCACCCCGGAGGCCCCGGACGTCTCGGACACCCCGGACGCCTCCGATTCCGGGGAGCCCGCACAGCAGCCCGTACCGGCCCGACGCCCTGCCCCCGCGAAGGAGTCGGCGCCGGTCGCGGCCACGGACCCGTACCGGACCCGGCTGTTCACCGTGCGGGGCACCGGCCACGGCGCCCAGGGCCGCCGCTCCCCCGCCGAGACCACCGGCGGGCACACCATCCGCGCCCGCCGCCCGCGGGGCGCGCTCGGCCGGCTGCACCTGACCGCGACCCTCCAGGCCGCCGCGCCGCACCAGGTGGCGCGCGGGCGCGGCGGGCGGGCGCTGGTGCTGCACAAGGACGACTTCCGCGAACAGGTACGCCAGGGCCGGGAGTCCAACCTGGTGCTGTTCGTCGTGGACGCCTCCGGTTCGATGGCCGCCCGGCAGCGGATGACCGCCGTCAAGGGCGCGGTGCTCTCGCTGCTGATGGATGCCTACCAGCGCCGCGACAAGATCGGCATGATCACCTTCCGGGGTGCGGGCGCCGAGCTGGCGCTGCCGCCCACCTCCTCGGTGGAGGTCGGCGCGGCCCGGCTGGAGTCGCTTCCCACCGGTGGGCGGACCCCACTGGCCGAGGGGCTGCTGCGGGCGCACGAGGTGCTGCGGGTCGAGCGGCTGCGCGACCCGAACCGGCGCCCGCTGCTGGTGGTGGTGACCGACGGCCGGGCCACCGGCGGCCGGGACGCGCTCGCCCGGTCGCAGCGCGCGGCCGCGCTGTTCGCGGCGCAGGGCACGGCGAGCGTGGTGCTGGACTGCGAGTCCGGACCGGTCCGGCTGGGCCTGGCCCGTACGCTGGCCGGGCTGCTCGGCGGCACCGCCGTCAGCCTGGACGAGCTGCGCGCCGAGGGCGTCGCCTCGCTCGTCCGCGAGAGCCGCCCCGCGAGCGGCGCCGCGAGTCGCTCCGCGAACCGCCCCGAGAGCCGCTCCGCGAACCGTGCGACCACCACTTCGATGCGAAAGGCGGCCTGACCGACATGCCCAAGGGAGTCCCCGAGAGCGTTCCCGACGACGGCCTGACGACCCGCCAGCGTCGCACGCTGCCGATCACCGCCGTGCACACCGGCCCGGGCAAGGGCAAGTCCACCGCCGCGTTCGGCATGGCGCTGCGGGCCTGGAACCAGGGCTGGCCGGTCGGGGTGTTCCAGTTCGTGAAGTCCGCCAAGTGGAAGGTGGGCGAGGAGAACGCGCTGCGCGTGCTCGGCGCCTCCGGCGAGGGCGGCACCGTCGACTGGCACAAGATGGGCTCCGGCTGGTCCTGGATCCAGCGCTCCGCCGAGCAGGAGATGTCCAGCGAGGAGGCGGCCAAGGAAGGTTGGGAGCAGGTCAAGCGGGACCTCGCGGCCGAGACCTACCGCTTCTACGTGCTCGACGAGTTCACCTACCCGATGCACTGGGGATGGGTCGACCCGGACGAGGTGGTGGCCGTGCTCAAGGACCGCCCGGGCAGCCAGCACGTGGTCATCACCGGACGGTACGCTCCCGAGGCGCTGACCGGATTCGCCGACCTGGTCACCGAGATGACCAAGGTCAAGCACCCCATGGACGCCGGCCGCAAGGGCCAGCGCGGTATCGAGTGGTAGACCGTTGACCGACATCCCCCGCCTCGTCGTCGCCGCGCCCTCCTCGGGCGCCGGCAAGACCACCGTCGCCACCGGCCTGATCGCGGCGCTCGCCGCGCGCGGGCTGGCGGTGTCGCCGCACAAGGTCGGCCCCGACTACATCGACCCGGGCTACCACGCGCTCGCCGCCGGCCGCCCGGGCCGCAACCTGGACGCCTTCCTGTGCGGGCCGGAACGGGTCGCGCCACTGTTCCTGCACGGCGCGGCGGGGGCGGACGTCGCGGTGGTCGAGGGGGTCATGGGCCTGTTCGACGGGGCTTCGGGGCGCGGCGAGCTGGCCTCCACGGCGCACGTCGCCAAGCTGCTGCGGGCACCGGTGGTGCTGGTGGTGGACGGCTCCTCGCAGTCGCGCTCGGTGGCCGCGCTGGTGCACGGCTTCGCCTCCTGGGACCCGCAGGTGCGCCTCGCCGGGGTGATCCTCAACCGGGTCGCCTCCGACCGGCACGAGCAACTCCTGCGCGAGGCCCTGGAGGAGGGCTCCGGCGTACCGGTGCTGGGCGCGCTGCGCCGCTCCGCGGCGGTCGCCACCCCGTCCCGCCACCTCGGGCTGATCCCGGCGGTGGAGCGCTCGGCGGAGGCCCTCAAGGCGGTCGCCGACATGGGCGAACTGGTGGCCTCCTCGGTCGACTTGGACGCCCTGCTCGAACTGGCCAGGACGGCACCGGAGTTGGACGCCGAACCGTGGGACCCGTCGGCCGAGGTCACCCCGGTGGCCGGGCGGCCTCGGATCGCGCTGGCGGGCGGCGCCGCGTTCTCCTTCTCCTACGCCGAGAACGCCGAACTGCTCGACGCGGCGGGCGCCGAGGTGGTCCCGTTCGACCCGCTGCACGCCTCGGCGTTGCCCGAGGGGACGGCGGGCCTGGTGATCGGCGGCGGCTTCCCGGAGCTGTACGTGCGGGAGCTGAGCGGCAACGCCCCGCTGCGCGCGGCCGTCGCCTCGTTCGCGGCCGCGGGCGGGCCGATCGCCGCCGAGTGTGCCGGACTGCTCTACCTGGGGCGGGAGTTGGACGGGCTGCAGATGTGCGGCGTGCTGCCCGTCGACGCCCGGATGACCGAACGGCTCACCCTCGGCTACCGGGAGGCCGTGGCCCTGCACGACTCGCCGCTGGCCCGGACCGGGACGAGGCTGCGCGGCCACGAGTTCCACCGCACGGTCTGCGAGCCCGGCGCGGGCGAACTGCCCGCCTGGGGCTGGCGCCTGCCGACCGGCCCGCGCACGGAGGGCTTCGCGGGCGGCCAGGTGCACGCCTCCTACCTGCATCTGCACTGGGCGGGCGAGCCGACGCTGGCGTCCTCCTTCGCGGCCGCCGCCGCGGCGTTCGCGGCAGGGTCGGCGGGGGCGGGGGCGACGCCGGGGGCTCCGCGGCCCTAGGCTGCCCGCATGCACGTGATCGTTCTCAACGGCGGGTCCAGCTCCGGCAAGTCGAGCATCGCCCGGCACCTCCAGGAGCTGCTGCCGCAGCCGTGGCTGCACCTCGGTGCGGACACCATGGTCGACGCGCTGCCGCCCGCGCTGCGCGAAGGCGGCGAGGGCATCGGCGGCGTGACGGACGGGGACGGCACGGTCGAGGTCGGTCCGGTGTTCGCCGCGCTCGACGCCGCCTGGACGGTCGGCGTGGCGGCGATGGCCCGGGCCGGGGCCCGGATCGTGGTGGACGAGGTGTTCCTCGGCACCGCGGCCTCCCAGGCCCGGTGGCGGGCGGCGCTGGAGGGCCTGGACGTGCTCTGGGTCGGCGTGCGCTGCGATCCGGCGGTCGCGGCGGCCAGGGAGGCCGCGCGCGGCGACCGGGTGTCGGGGATGGCCGCCGCGCAGGCGGAGGCAGTACACCAGGGGGTCGTCTACGACCTGGTGGTGGACACCTCGCGAACCTCCGCGACGGACTGCGCCCGCGCGGTGGCCGCACGGGTGACGGCCGTGTAGGTGACGGCCGTGTAGGTGACGGCCCGGGTGGCGGAGGCGGTTCAGGTGACGGCCCGGGTGGCGGCCGCGTAGGCGGCGGCCCGGGTGACGGTCACGCCGGCTACACCCGCCCGCGCCCGGCCGCTTCCGAGCACTCCCGGTCGAGCAGCGCGGCGAGGTAGCGGGCCACCTCGCCGCACAGTTCCTCCGGCGACGGGACGTGCCAGTGCCCGCTGCCCGCCGTCGCGTTGAACAGCACCCCGTCGCACCAGCGGATCAGGCGGCGGGCGTCCGCCGTCGGGTCGGCCGATCCGCACTGGGCGAGCAGCGCGGCCCCGATGCCGGCGAAGCGCGCGCCCAACCGGTCGTAGACGGCACGCAGTTCGGGCCGCCGGGTGGCCTCCAGAGCGAGCTCCATCCGAGCCAGGGTGAGCCGCCGCCCGCTGGTGAGCGCCCGGTACAGCAGGTCGGCGCCGACCTCGACGAGCAGGTCCCGCGCGGCGGTGGGAGTGGGCGCCATCACGGCGGGGATGGACGCCGCCGCGCCGACGGGGGGCGTACCGACGGGGGGCGCGCCGGCGGGGGAATCCTCCGTGAGGACCGGGTAGTCCTCGGTCTCCCGCTCGACGATCCGGGTGAGCGCGAGTTCGAGCAGCGCGGCCCTGGTGCGGGCGAGGTTCGAGGTCGAGCCGGCGGGCAGGCCGGCCTCCTCGTCCACGGCGCGGTGGGTGAGCCCGCGCAGGCCGCGCTCGGCGATCAGGACGATGGCGGCGTCGGCGACCAGGGTCGGGCGCGGGGGCGTCAGGCGCGGGGGCGTCATGGGTCCGATCATGGCCTTTCTCCTCGGGCGATCCCAATTCACTACAGCGGTAGTTTTGCGCAGACTACATCCGTAGTACGGTGCTGGCAGATGCTCACTACAGATGTAGTCAGAGGAGAGGAGCCCTCCCATGGGCCGACAGCACGGCACCGGACAGGACAGGGGACAGGACGGGGAAGGGCCCGGGGAACGGCCCGGGGAACGGAGCGGGAAGCGGGACGGGAACCCGGACCGGCCGCGGGCCATCGTCATCGGCGGCGGGATCGGCGGGCTCACCGCCGCCCTCGCGCTCCACCGCCAGGGCGTCCCGGTACGCGTCCACGAGCGCGCCGACTCCCTCGAACCCGTCGGCGCCGGGCTCGCCCTCGCCCCCAACGCGCTGCGCTCACTCGACCGGCTCGGCGTCGGCGGCCGACTGCGCGCCCTGGCCACCCCGCACCCCGCCGTCGGCCTGCGCCACCCCTCCGGCCGCTGGCTGGCCCGCACCAGCACCCCGGTGTTCGAGGCCTACTTCGGCGACACGATCGCCGCCGTCGCCCGCGCCGACGTCATCGACACCCTGCTGGACGCCCTCCCCGAGGACACCGTCCGCACCGGCTCGCCCGCCGCCCTGGTCACCCCCGGCAGCGCCGCCGAGCCCGCCGTCGTACGCACCGCCGACGGGGAGGAGGAGGCCGGCCTGGTCGTCGCCGCCGACGGCATCCGCTCCGCGACCCGCACCGCGCTCTTCCCCCGGCACCCAGGCCCCCGGTACAGCGGCTTCACCACCTGGCGCACCATCGTCGCCCCCGGCCGCCTCCCGGCCGCCGCCGGCGAGGTGTGGGGTCGCGGCCGGCTCGCCGGGATCGTCCCGCTCGCCGACGGCCGGGTCTACGTCTACGGCGCCGCCCTCGCCCCGGCCGGCGAACGCGCCGCCGACGGGGACGAACGCGCCGAACTCCTGCGCCGGTACGGCGACTGGTGCGCCCCCGTACCGCAGCTGTTCGCCCTGGCCGAGCCCGACCGCGTGCTGCGCCACGACGTCTGGGACCTCGCCGAACCGCTGCCCGCCCACCACCTCGGCCGGGTCGCCCTCCTCGGCGACGCCGCCCACGCGATGTGCCCCTTCCAGGGCCAGGGCGCCTGCCAGGCCATCGAGGACGCCGTCGTCCTCGCCTCCCTGCTCGGCCCCGGCACCGACCCGGTCACCGCCCTGCCCGGCTACACGGCGGCCCGCCTCCCCCGCACCACCGCCGTCGTCGCCGGCTCCCGCCGCATCGGCGACCTCGTCGCCCTCCGTTCCCCCGCCGCCGCCCTGCTCCGCGACACCGCCCTCACCCTGGCCGGCCTCCTCCCCGCCCGCGCCCTGCTGAGCCGCTCGGCCCCGACGTACAACTGGCAGCCCCCGACGCTGGGCGGGGCAGGGTGAAGCCGCGCCGGCGAGGTGGCGAGGTGGCGAGGTGGATCACACGTCGGTGTCCTTCGGATGCCGGGGCGAGGCGTGGACGAAGTGAACGGTTCGGGCCGCCTCGTCCACCACGTACCACACCCGACCACCGGCGGTCACCTCGTACTCCCACTGCGGCGGCTCGACACCCCCCGATGACCCTGACGGCCGAGCGCCCCCGGAACCGGTGCCGCCGGTCAGGGTGCCGCGTCGGGAGCGGATCCGCCCGTGGTGGCTCGAAGCAGCGGCCGGCGTTCCCGGGCGTTTCCGCACACAGTTCGCTCCAGCCCTTGACTGCCTCGCCGGTGCCGAACCGAAGCCGCCGTTCGCCGCCTACGGGCGGCGGCGGGACATCGTCGCCACGCTCGGGGCTCACGGCTCGACCACCTCACCGTGGTCGTCGCCGGGGAGGGTTCAGGTGGGCTCGCGGCCGGCTCTCGATCGGCGAGGACTCCGGCCGCGCGGGCCCGTGTCAGTGGGGCCTGCGACCATGCGCACCATGAGTGACGCCGGCCGCCGGGCCATCGCCGAGTACTGGGACGCGGCCGCGCCGGCCTTCGACGAGGAGCCCGACCACGGGTTGCGGGAGGAGTCGGTACGGGCCGCGTGGGCCCGGCGGGTGCGGGGGTGGGTGCCGGACTGCGCCTCCGACGTGCTGGACGTCGGGTGCGGCACCGGATCGCTGTCGCTGCTGCTCGCGGCGGGCGGGCACCGGGTGACGGGGGTGGACCTGGCACCGCGGATGGTCGGACGGGCTCGGGCGAAGCTGGTGGCGGCGGGGCTGACGGCGCGGTTCCTGGTGGCCGACGCGGCGGCGCCGCCGGTCGGGGACGAGACCTTCGACGTGCTGCTGTCGCGCCACCTGCTCTGGACGCTCCCCGAGCCCGAGCGGGCGCTGCGCAACTGGGTGCGGCTGCTACGGCCCGGCGGCCGGCTCGTCCTGGTCGAGGGCCGCTGGCGCACGGCCGGGCAGGGCGACGCCTCTCCGTACCCGGGCGCGGCGGGGCGGCTGCCGTGGGGTGACGGGGTCGGGGCCGGGGAACTCGCGGCGGCGGTCCGGCCGCTGGTGTCCGAGCTGCGGGTCGAGCCGCTCAGCGGGGAGGCCGAACTGTGGGGCGGCCCGGTGGACGACGAACGGTACGCGCTGGTCGCGCGCCGCTGAACGCCCCCCGAGGTGAGCACCCGCGCCAGGGGCACCCATGTCAGGAGCGCCGGGGCCAGGAGCGCCGGGGTCAGGAGCGCCGGGGTCAGGAGCGCCCGCCGAAGGCTCCGTTGAACGGATCCGCCCGGTAACAGGAGACGCAGCGCAGCCGGGTGTAGATCGCCACCGCGCCCATGAATACGTCCTCGCGCCCGTCCGCCGGGGACGCGGAGGCGGCCGGCTCCCCGCAGTCCAGACAGGGGCGGCCGGGGCGGGCGGCGACGGAGCAGTCGCGGCAGATCAGGTGGGTCGGGTCCTCCGCGTGGACGACGACGGGCTGCGGCCCGCCGTACAACAGGTGGTCGCACCACGTGCAGGACTCGTCCGCCTGCGACGCCAGCATCCGCTCGCGCGTCTCCCGCTGCCACTTGGCGGCCTTCTGCACCGGCACCTTCACCGGCGGCCCCCAGCCGGCGGCGGCCAGCCACTGGGCGCCTTCCACTCCGGCGGCCCGCAGCTGGTCGTCGACGGCGATGTCCCTGGGGGTCTTCTCTTTCATCGCGGGCTTCTCCTCCTGCTGGGCGTCCGGGGCTTCCAGGGCTTTCACAGGAGACAACGCGGCCGGTGCGCCGCTGGACACGCGGCTCAGAGAAGCGGCTCGGTGTCCCCGGCCGGCCCCTCACCGCCTGGCGGGTCCTCGGTCTCCTCCCCGCCCTCGCCCCCATGCTCGCCGGCCGAGCCCCCACCCGCCGACCCCCTGCCCCGGCCCCGGCCCTCCCACCACCCCGGTCCCTCAGCCCGAACCATCCCCGGCCCGCTGCCGGGCCGCGCTCGAACTCCTGTGGGTACCCGCCCATGGGCGTTCGGCCGTACCCGGCAGCTCCACCCCTCGGCCTCCCGTCTTGGCGTACGACGGTCCCACCCGGGTAGGGAGCCGTTGGCACGACTCAACGGGTGAGGAAGGGAAGGGGATTGCACCGATGGCCGATTCCGACGGACTTCGCTCCGCGATCGCCGCACAGATCGAGGGGTTCGCGACAGCCGACGGCGCGGGTGTGCGCAGTGTCCTGGTCAGGACGCTGGACGGCCCCCGGCTCACCGTCGCCCACGGGGCCGATCTCGTGCTGCCCGCGGCGAGCCTCGCCAAGATGATCCTCGGGGTCGCCCTCTTCGAATCGGCCGAGCGCGGCGGACTCGACCTCGACGAGCGCGTCCGGATCGGGTCCCTTCCGGGCACCATGTACCCGAGCGTGCTCCAGGCACTCGATCCCGATTCGACCGTCACTGTGCGGGAGTTGTGCGGATTCGCGCTGGTGACCAGCGACAATCCCGCAGCCGAACACGTGCGCGCCGTCCTTGGCCAGGAACGGATCGACGCCACGATCAAGGCCGTGGGGCTGCACAGAACGGCCTTCCCGGCCGGGTTCTCCGAACGGGAGCTCGGTCCGCTCGGCCGCGCCAACACCACCACCGCCGAGGACATGCTGCGACTTGTCGAGCACATCGACCGCACACCGCACCTGAAGCCGCTCCGCCACTACCTGGTCAACTACCTGCGCAACGACAGGATTCCGTCACGGCTGGACGACGACGTTCCGGTCTGGCACAAGACCGGAAGCCTGCGTGGCATCGTGAACGACGCGGGCGTGGTCCTGCATCCCGCCCGACGCATCGCGATGGTCTTCCTGACCGAGGGGCAGACGGACAACGTTCGTACGGCGCAGGAGATCGGGGAGGTCTCCGAACGGATCGTCCGGATCATCACAGAGGGGGCGGCACACTGAGGCGGCCCACGGGGGTGGCGCGTGACCGTGTCTCGTGAACGACAGCTGCGCAAGATCCTCGCCCTGGTCAACACCCTCGCGCTGACCGTGGGGCTGGTGTGCGTCGTCACCGCAGCACTGCTGACCCACCAACAGGTCCTCGCCACCGTCCTCAGCCTCATCGGCGGCGCGTTCGTGTCGGCGGCAGCCGTCACCCTCGCGATCGGATCCCTCACCGTGCGGGAGACCACGGAGCAGGTGGACAGCGCTGTGCTCCGCGGCATGCAGGACGTCCTCGGCCCGGTACGCGACCCGCTGTTCGCCGGAGCGCTGTCCGCCTACCGGTACGACTGCCTGCTGTCCCCCGCGCCGGGCGGCGACGCCCACCCCGACTACCTCTACCAGAGCTTCCGGATCTCCTACCGGATCGAAGCCCTGCCCGAAACGGTGACGATCGCCTGCCTCGCCTCCAACGACGATGCCGGCCTGGACGGGTTCACCGGGCCCGAGTGCCTGCTGCGATGGATGATCGACGACAACCTGGACCCGGACGACCCGAAGATCTTCACCGTCGGTGCGGTCCGGGTGGACAACCGGGAACTGGAACGCGCGCCCGCGACGCACGAGACCATCGCCGGCGGGCGCGCCAGGATCGAACACTTCTCGGTCCCGCGTGACGTCCAGGCCACCGCGGGCCACCTGGTGGAGCTGAGCGTCACGGCACGCAAGTTCGCGGGCAACGACCGGCGGATCCGGGTCCAGGCCCAGGTCTTCCGCCACGTCACGGACGCCGAGTACCGGCTCACCGTCGATCCGGCGCTCCGGCCGACCCGTCTGAGTGTGAACGCCTCGGAGATCAGCGCGCTCGGGGCCGCCCACGGCGCCAGCGTCCGGGCCACCTTCCCCGAGCCGTTCAACAACACGGCCGGGCTGATCCAGCTCCCGTTCCCCCTCCAGCCCGGCAGCGTGATGGCCTTCACCATCGACCGGGATGTGGCCTGACGCGGCCGGCCCGTGGTTCAGCCGGTGGCGCGGATGTAGATGTCGGCGGCGCCGGCGAGGCCGCCGGGGATGGCGGCGACGTAGATGCGGCGGGCGGTGGGGGCGTGGGTGGTGGGGGTCGGGGTGGGGGTCCAGGTCGGGGTGGGGGCGGGGTCGTCGGGGGTGGGGGTGTCCGGGGTCGGGGGCGGGGCGGCGGGGTCCGAGGGGGCCGGGACGTCCGCGGTGTCGGAGGTCTCGGAGGTCTCGGAGGGGTCGGAGTCGTCGGAGGGGTCGGCGGCCGCGAGTCCGCCGGCGGCCGGGGCTGGGCTGGTGGGGTCGGGCTCCGGGGCGGGGTCGGCGGGCGGGGTCGCGGTGGCGGAGGGGGTGGGCTCGGGTGGCGTCGGGGATTCGGGGAGCTCCGGGGCCTCGGCCGGCTCGTCGCCGCCGAGGGCGGCCAGCAGGTCGGCCGGGAGGGGGGCGACGGGGCCGGGCGCGGGGAGGTCGTAGGCGCTGAGGAAGTCGCCGAGGCCCGGGGCCCTGCCGCCGCCGAGGCGGTAGTGGAGGTAGGCGACCGGGGCGCCGTCGGAGGTGTGGGTGTAGACGGCGCCGACCGGGTAGAAGCGGCCCGCGCCGGGGTGCTGGGAGGGGTGGAGTCCGGCCAGGCGTTCGGCGCGGTCGCGGTCGGTCTCACGGCTGGCTCGGCCGACGGTGAGCGCGTTGACGCCGCGCACCACGAGGGCGGCGCCGACGGACACGCAGAGCACCAGCCCGACGGCGACGGTGCGCCGCAGGACCGGGCGGCCGTGCAGGGCGGGCCAGGAGTCGGTCACCATGCGCTCGGGTGGGATGCCGTCCACGGTTGTCTGTTCCCCGTTCGATCAGAACGCTCGATCAGGACGTCTGATCAGGGCATTCGTTCACGGCGCCTGATCGCGACGCCGTACTCTGCTCGACGTGGGACCGTAGCCGAGAGTTCCTCAGCCGAGGTAGGCGGGGGCCACCGCGGCCTTGGTGACGGACCGCGCGCTGCCCGAACCGTCCGCCGGGACGGTCCACAGATCAGCACCGTAGTCGCCTGGCAGGGCGTAGACCAGGGTGCCGTCGCCGGACCACAGCGCCTGGTCGTCGATGTTGCGCTGCTCGGCGGTGGCGGTCTCGGCCATGGTGTCGAGGTCGAGCACGTACAGCCGCCACGGGGCGTCGGCGGGCAGGCCGGGGACCCGCTTCTTGTACGCGACGCGGGTGCCGTCCGGGGAGAGCGAGGGGCACTCGACGTTGTCGTGCAGGGTGGTGAGGGTGCGGGCGGCGAGGTCGCCGCGGACCAGGTGGGTCCGCCCGGCACTGGCGAGGGTGGCGTAGAAGGTGGTGTCGTCGGCGAAGGTGACGCCCCAGATGTTGATGTCGTGCGCCTGGTACGGGCGGCCGTCCAGGACGACCGCGAAGTCCTCCAGGTTCTCCCGCAGGTTCCAGTCCCGGACGTCCACGATCGAGGTGCGGGTGGAGAAGTCGCTGCCCGCGTACGAGTCGCCGCTGACGAAGACCGTCCAGGCGGCGAGGTGCCCGGACGGCGAGACCCGGGAGCGGGTGGGGATGCCGGCGGCCGGGAAGGAGCGCAGTTCGCGCAGGTGGTCGTCCAGCACCACGGCGCGGTAGGTGTCCTCCAGCGCGCCGTGCTGGGCCTGGAGGCAGATCCCGGTGCCGGCGGCGGCGTGGAAGCGCAGGCACTGGACGCCGGAGGCGGTGCGCGGGCCGTCGGGGTGGTCGGCGGGGACGGTGGTGATCTCGTCCCGGTGCGGGCCCCAGGCCATGTTGCGGAACAACAGCTGTCGTGCGCCGCTCCGCACCTGTAGTGACACCGGGCCGGACGCGACGGACGGCCCGCCGGGCTGGACCTGGTCCCGGCGGGCGGTGCGGTCGGCGGCGTGCAGGACGGCTCCGGTGCCGACCGCGCCCAGCAGCACGACGGCGGCCAGCAGGATGATCACCCTGGTCCGGCTCCGCAGGTTCATCGGGTCTCCTCCGGGGTCTTCTCGACAGGGGCGGCCGGGGCGGCGGGGACGGCCTGGCCGGCGGGGACGGCAGTGGCCGGGGACGGGCGCAGCACGGCCGCCGCGCCGAGCACGCACAGCGCCAGCGCAGCCGCCGACCAGCCCAGCGCCGCCGGGCCGCCGACCGCGCTCCACAGCGCGCCGAACAGCAGCGAGCAGGCGAACCGGGCGAGCGCCTGCCCGGTGCCCACCAGGGCGAGCCCGGCGCCGCGCTGCTCGGCGGGTACGGCGTCGGCGGCCGCCGCGGCGAGCACCCCGTCGGTGGCCGCGTAGAAGGTGCCGTGCAGCACCAGCACGCAGAGCACCGCCGGCACCCCGCGCAGCGGCGAGAGCAGCAGCCCGTACGCGAGCAGCAGCACCCCGTGCCCGGCGAGGAAGAGGCGGTGGCGGCCGATCCGGTCGGCGAGCGCGCCGAGCGGTACGGCGAGCAGCAGGAAGGCGGCGGCGGTGCCCAGCGGCAGCAGCGGGAACAGGCTGACGGGCAGGTCCAGTCGGCGCTGGACGAGGAGGTAGAGGAAGGAGTCGCTGACGGTGGTGAGGCCGAGCAGGACGGCGCAGAGCGTCAGCCGGCGCAGTCCCGGCAGCCTCAGCAGGGTGAGGCTGTGGCGCAGCGAGGGCTGCTCGGTCGACGGGTCGTCGCCCTGCTGCCGGTTCGGCACGAACAGCAGCAGGATCAGCACGCCGAGCGCGGCGACGCACGAGCTGACCGTGAAGACCGCGTCGTAGCCGTGCCGCTCGCCGCCGTCGGCGAGCAGCGGGCCGCCGGCCAGGCGCAGTACCAGGAACGCGGTGAGCGGGCCGAGCAGGGCGCCGGCCGTGTCCATCGCCCGGTGCACGCCGAACGCCCGGCCGCGGTGGGCGGGTTCGGTGGCGAGCGAGATCATCGCGTCCCGGGGTGCGGTGCGCAGGCCTTTGCCGGTGCGGTCGACGGCGATCACGGCGCCGATCAGCGGCACGGTGTGGACGAGCAGCAGCAGTGGCCGGCAGAGCGCCGACAGTCCGTATCCGACGGCCGCGACGGCCTTGTGGCGGGCGGCGCCGTCGCGGCCGCGGCGGTCGGAGAGGTGGCCGCCGACCAGCCGGACCAGGGCGCTGAAGCCGTTCTGGATGCCGTCGAGCAGGCCGAAGCCGAGCGGGGAGAGGCCGAGCCCGGTGAGCAGGTAGAGGGGCAGGACGGCGGTGACCATCTCGGAGGAGATGTCGGTGACCAGGCTGACGGCGCCGAGGGCGATGACCGCTCCGGGCACGGCGCCGCGCCGTGCCGCGCCGGCCGTCGGCGCGGCGGAGGCCGACAAACCAGCGGGAGCGGGGTCGGCGGGGGCGGCGGGGGCGGGGGCGGGGCCGCCCGGGGCCTTCGAGCTGCGGGAGTCCGCGACGTACACGGCCGTCAGTTCCCCGCGCCGAGGACGCCGGGAGCGGGGGCACCGGGAGCGGGGGCACCGGGAGCGGGGACGGCGAGGGAGGCGGCCGGAGCGGCGGGAGCGAGGGCCGCGGCGTCGCTGCCGGGGGTGCGCGGTCGTACGAAGGCCATGGGGTCCTCCGGATGTCGGGGCTTCCGGGCGGGAGCGCCGAGAACAGTAGGAGCCTCGCGGTGTCGTGTACCGCACAACACAGGTGAAGAACAGGCGAACAGCTGCCGCGCGACCGGGGCCGACGGCGCCGGGGCCGCGCCTGCCGTCACACCTTCCGCGATTGACCCGTCCCGCCCGGGCGTGGTGGGATCGCCGGGGCTCGGGACGAAAGGGTGCGTACGTGAGCGGATTGGCCGCCGCCGTCCCGCGCGACCTGGTGGTCGGGGTCGGTGCGAGCAGCCGCGCCGAACGGACCGAGGTGCTGCGGCTGCTGACCGACACCCTCCGGGAGGCCGGCCTGGACCGCTGCGCGGTGGCCCGGCTGGCCACCGTGGCGGGCAAGGCGGACCACCCGGCGGTGCGCTGGGCGGCCGGACACCTCCCCGGGGTGCCGGTGGACGAGCACCCGGCCGAGGCCCTGGCGGGCGTACCGGTGCCGAACCCCTCCGCCCTGGCCGGCGCGGCCGTCGGCACCGCGAGCGTGGCCGAGGCGGCGGCGCTGGCGAGCGCGCCGGGCGGCCGGCTCGTGGTCACCAAGCGGAGGTCGGCGGCGGCGACGGTCGCGATCGCCCGGGTGGCGGCGCCCGGACCGGACCGGCCGCACCGCGCGCACCTCCGGCCCTGACCCACCCGACCAGGCCCGACCCGACCAGGCCCGGCCGCACCCGCCCCGGCCGAACCCCCGCAAGGAGATCCCACGTGACCGCCCCCGAACCCGACCTGCGCCACCACGGCGACGCCGAGATGCGCGCCGACGGGCTCGGCCTGGTCGACCTCGCCGTCAACGTCCGCACCGGCACGCCCCCGGCCTGGCTGCGCGAACGCCTCGCGGCCACCCTCGGCGAACTCGCCGCCTACCCCGACCAGAGCGCCGCACGCGCCGCGGTGGCCGCCCGGCACGCCCGCCCGATCGGGGAGGTGCTGCTCACCTCGGGCGCCGCGGAGGCCTTCGTCCTGTTGGCGCGCGTTCTGATGCCTCGTCACATCGTCGTCGTGCACCCTCAGTTCACCGAACCGGAGGCGGCACTGCGGGACGCCGGGCACCGGGTGCACCGGGTACTGCTCTCCCCCGAGGACGGCTTCCGGCTGGGCGCCGTCCCCGAGGAGGCGGACCTGGTCGTCCTCGGCAATCCGACCAACCCGACCTCCGTCCTCCACCCGGCCGAGGCCGTCGCCGCGCTGGCCCGGCCGGGGCGCACCCTGGTGGTGGACGAGGCGTTCATGGACACCGTGCCGGGCGAGCGGGAGTCCCTGGCCTCCACCCGGGACCTGCCCGGCCGGGTCGTGGTGCTGCGCAGCCTCACCAAGACCTGGGGCCTGGCCGGGCTGCGGATCGGCTATGTGCTCGGGCCCGCGCCGCTGATCGCCGAACTCGGCGCCGCCCAGCCGCTCTGGCCGGTCTCCACTCCGGCGCTGGCCGCCGCCGAGGCGTGCAGCGGCCCGGCGGCGCTCGCCGAGGCGGACCGGGCGGCCGCCGAACTCACCCTCTGGCGCGAGCACTTGGTGAAGGGGCTGGCCGCCTTCCGGTCGGTGCGGCTGTACGGCGAACCGGCGGCCTCCTTCGTGCTGGTGCGGCTGCCGGACGCGGCCGCCGTCCGGCAGCGACTGCGCGCGCACGGCTTCGCCGTCCGGCGCGGGGACACCTTCCCGGGGCTGGGCGAGGAGTGGCTGCGG
>NZ_JBHUAF010000107.1:0-22685 GCF_042789895.1 Kitasatospora sp. NPDC056783 | reverse complement strand
GCTGCGGCTGATGCCCGAGGGGGCGCGGGCGGTCACGGCGATCGAGGCCGGTCCGGACGATCCGGGGGCGCGGGCCGAGCTGGCCGCGGCCGTCACCCGTCTGCTCGCCACCGACCCGGGGTTCGCGCAGTACCTGACCACCACCGAGCTCGGCGGGCCGACCGATCCGACGCCGCCGAGCGGGCCGAGGGCGCCGGTGAGGCCGGCCAGCGGGTTGTTCTGGCCGAGGTCGGCGCCGCCGAGGCGGTTGGCCGACCCGTGCTCGGCCAGGCCGAGCACGTCGGTGGCGGGCACGTCGGACGGCAGGGCGCGCTCGACCGCGCCGAGCGGCAGCGCGCGCTGCACCGCGCCGACCGGCAGCGCGTCGGCGACGGCGGCGCCGCCGGGGACGGCGCCGGTGAGCGTGTCGGCGGCCGGCAGGGCCTGGGTGACCGAGCCGCTCTGGGTGAGCCCGTCGAGCGGGCCGGTGCCGGCGGTGGCGCTGCGCGGGGTGGCGTCGGCCTTGCCGGTGACGGCCTCGCCGAGCTTGCCGGCCAGCGTCGAGGCGACCTTCGGGGTGACCGAGGACAGCTCGCCCGCGGTGGCCGCGGTCTGGTCGACCGGGGCGGTGAGCGACCCGGCCTTCTCGTTCGCCTCGGGGAGCTGCTGGGCGACGATGTTGCCCGCGGCGTCGGCGGAGGCCGGTACGCCGGCGGCGACGGTGGCCGCGCCGGTGCTGCCGGCCGCCTGGCCGAGCTGATGGGTGGTGTGCTGCAGGGTGGAACCGGTGTCGGTGTTGGTCAGCTGGCCCAGCGGTGCCGCGAGGTCGCTCTTGGGCAGCAGGGCGTCCCCGCCCAGGGCGGACGCGGAGCCGGCCGCGACCAGCGGGGTCGCTCCGGCGGCCACGATGAGCGCGGCCTGGGCGATCCGGCGCGTGAGGGGGTGAGACATGGGGCTCCTCGAAGGGGGTCTGGGTCCGTCCCGTCCACCCGGAGGGCCGGGTGTGGCCGACCGGGCGGACGACGTTGTTACCGCTTGAGAAGCCAGAAGGTTTCGGCCGGTGCAAGGAAGATGCCCTGCCGACGATCGGATCGTATGACTACAGGAGAGCCGCCCACCGGGCCGGCCGGACGCCGCCGAAGCGGTCCCGGCCATGGGAAGTGACGGTTCTCCACCTCGGTTCGCCGGAACGGGCGGTCAGTCCACCGGAGTTGACCGGAATCACCCGGTCGGCGGCAACCCGAACACCTGTGCGTCAGCCCTTGTCGACCGGTGCCAGAGTGACCTGGACGAGCTTGGTCGAGGTGCCCGAGGTCTGGGTCTGCCAGCCGTCCTCGGACTTGGACTTGCGCCAGATCTTCCCGTCGTAGGCGACCGTCGCGATGCCCAGCTGCTGGGCCTGGGCGACCGCCCAGTGGGCGACCTCCCAGCCACTGGCCCGCTCGGCGCCCACCCCGCCGTCCGCCCCGGCGTCCGAGGAGGAGGTCAGCGCGGCGGCGGCCGGGTCCGGGGTCAGCGAGACGGCGTTCTCGGCGCCCTTGATGGCCGAGGCGTAGCCGGCCGCCGGGGTCACCGTGCGGCCGAACTCCCGGCGCACCCGGTCGGACAGCACCTGGGTCCGGTCCGGCACCGCCGCCACCGGGGTGGCACCCGCGGTGGGCGAGGCGCCCGGGGTGGCGGTCGGGGAGTCCGCCGGGTCCGGCTTGGCGTAGTCGTGCACCACGCAGGAGAACGAGGCGGGCTCGCGGCCGGCCAGCGCCGAGGTGAGCAGCGTCGCCTTGGTCTCGTGCTTGGCGTAGGCCTGCGGGTAGCCGCTCTTCTGCACCGCCTGCGCGGCGTCCGTCAGCGGCAGCCGGGTGTAGCCGGGGACCTTGACCAGGCCGTCCAGGAACTTGTTGGTCGCGTACACCGGGTCGGAGATCTGCGCCGGGGTGCCCCAGCCCATCGACGGCCGCTGCTGGAAAAGGCCGATCGAGTCCCGGTCGCCGCCCGCCAGGTTGCGCAGCTTGGACTCCTGCATGGCGGTCGCCAGCGAGATCGTGGTGGCCCGGTCCGGCAGCCCGCGCGAGCGCGACACCGCGGCGATCGTCGCGGCGTTGGCGGCCTGCGGCAGCTCCAGCGTGCCGTTGCCGGCCGCGGTCTTCACCGTGCACTCCTCGGAGACACCCGGCTTGAAGCCGAACCACCAGACGCCGACCACGGCCAGGCCGGCGACCAGCGCGAGGCCGAGCAGCCCCACGATCACCATCAGCAGGGCGCGCAGCGGCCCGCGGCGACGAGGCTCCTCCGCCTCGTCACCCAGCTCCTCGCTGCTCCTTCTCCTGGCCACCCTCGCCCCTCTCGCGCCCGCTCCTTGATCCGACACCGTACCCACTCGGACGGGTGTGCGGCGCCTCCCGGTTGCCGAACCGGTGCCGATCCGTGTCACAGGACGACCACACCGGGGCGAACGCCCCGCGGACTAGGCTGGCATCCATGAGCAGCACGAACCCGACGCCCCTGGACCTCACCCTCGACGGCGGCGCGCTGACCGCCCGGCTCGTCGACATCCCCTCGGTGAGCGGAGACGAGCAGGCGCTCGCCGACGCCATCGAGACCGCGCTGCGCGGCTACCCGCACCTCACCGTGGACCGCCACGGCAACAACGTGGTCGCCCGGACGAACCTGGGCCGTGCCGAGCGCGTCGTCCTGGCCGGCCACCTGGACACCGTGCCGATCGCCGACAACCTCCCCTCGTGGGTCGAGGGCGACCTGCTCCACGGCTGCGGCACCACGGACATGAAGTCCGGTGTGGCCGTCCAGCTGCGCATCGCCGCCACCGTGCCCGAGCCCAACCGCGACCTCACCTTCGTCTTCTACGACTGCGAGGAGGTGGAGGCCCACCGCAACGGCCTGGGCCACCTGGCCAAGGACCGCCCGGAGTGGCTGGCCGGCGACTTCGCGGTGCTGATGGAGCCGAGCGGCGGCATGGTCGAGGGCGGCTGCCAGGGCACCCTGCGGGCGCAGGTGCGGCTGACCGGCACGCGCGCCCACTCGGCCCGCAGCTGGCTCGGCGACAACGCCATCCACCACGCCGCCGAGGTGCTCACCCGGCTGGAGGGCTACCAGCCGCGCCGGGTGGAGATCGACGGCCTGGAGTACCGCGAGGGCCTGAACGCGGTGCGGATCGACGGCGGCGTGGCCGGCAACGTGATCCCGGACGAGTGCGTCGTCACGGTCAACTTCCGCTACGCGCCGGACCGCGACGAGGCGGACGCGGAGAAGCACGTGCGCGAGGTCTTCGACGGCTTCGAACTGACCGTCACCGACTTCGCCCCGGGCGCCCTGCCCGGACTGTCCCAGCCGGCCGCCCAGGCCTTCCTCGCGGCCACCGGCGGCCAGGCCCGGGCCAAGTTCGGCTGGACCGACGTCGCCCGGTTCAGCGCGCTCGGCGTCCCGGCGGTCAACTACGGCCCCGGTGACCCGAACCTGGCGCACAAGCGGGAGGAGTACTGCTCGCTGAGCGCCATCGCCGAGGTCGAGGAGCGGCTGCGCGCCTGGCTGACCAGCTGAGCCCGGTTCGCGCCGCCGGTCCGGTCGGCGGCCGAACGCCACCTTCCGGATGCCCAACCGACCTTCCCCCGTTGTCCGAAAACGGGGGAAGGCGGGCGTAGGGTTCCGTCATGACAGGCACAGGAGACGAGAAGCAGTACGGTCACGGCCCCGAGCAGGTCGGGGTACCGCGGAAGAAGAAGGCCTGGCCCGAGAAGCAGAAGGGCCCGGTGCTGGTGCGCCGGGACCAGGTCGGCACGAGCACCACGGACCAGCGCCTGCTGGACACCACCGGCCCGACCGACTGGCTGCACACCGATCCGTGGCGGGTGCTGCGGATCACCTCCGAGTTCGTCGAGGGCTTCGGCGCCCTCGCCGAACTCCCGCCCGCGATCAGCGTGTTCGGCTCCGCCCGGACCCCGGTCGACTCGGCCGAGTACCAGTCGGGCATCGCCATCGGCCGGGCCCTCGCGGAGGCCGGCTACGCGGTGATCACCGGCGGCGGCCCCGGAGCGATGGAGGCCGCCAACCGCGGCGCGTCCGAGGCCGGCGGCCTCAGCGTCGGGCTCGGCATCGAGCTGCCCTTCGAGCAGGGCCTCAACGAGTTCGTCGACCTCGGACTGAACTTCCGTTACTTCTTCGTCCGCAAGACGATGTTCGTGAAGTACGCGGAGGGCTTCGTGGTCCTGCCCGGCGGCCTCGGCACGCTGGACGAGCTGTTCGAGGCGCTCACCCTGGTGCAGACGAAGAAGGTCACCCGATTCCCGGTGATCCTCTTCGGCAGCGCCTACTGGGGCGGCCTCTACGAGTGGCTGAAGGACACCCTGGTCGCGCAGGGCAAGGCGGCCCCGCACGACCTGGAGCTGTTCCACATCACCGACGAGGTCGACGAGGTCATGAAGATCCTCGCCGACGCCCGCCGGCCCGCCAACGGGATCTGACGGCGGTCCCTCACGCCAGCCCCCGGCGGGCGACCGCCGGGGGGCGGGTGCCCCGGATCGAGGCGACCATGTCCAGCACCTGGCGGGTCTCCGCGACCTGGTGCGCCCGGTAGATCCGGGCCCCCAGCCAGGCCGAGACGGCCGTGGTGGCCAGGGTGCCGAGCAGCCGCTCGTTCACCGGCCGGTCCAGGGTCTCGCCGACGAAGTCCTTGTTGGAGAGCGAGACCAGCACCGGGAAGCCGGTCGCGGTCATCTCCGGCAGCCGGCGGGTGGCCTCCAGCGAGTGCCGGGTGTTCTTGCCGAAGTCGTGCCCCGGGTCGATGATCACCGCGTCCCGCCGCACGCCCAGTTCCACCGCGCGCTCGGCGAGCCCGACGGTGACCCCCAGGATGTCCGCCATCACGTCCTCGTACCCGATCCGGTGCGGCCGGGTGCGGGGCTCGGCGCCGCCCGCGTGGGTGCAGACCAGCCCGACGTCGTGCCGGGCGGCCACCTCGGCGAGCTTCGGGTCCACCCCGCCCCAGGCGTCGTTCAGCAGGTCGGCGCCCACCTCGCAGACCGCCTCGCCGACCTCGTGCCGCCACGTGTCCACGCTGATCACGGCCTCGGGGTGGCGCTCGCGCAGCTCGGCCACGAAGGGCACGGTGCGCCGCAGTTCCTCCTCGACCGTGACCTCGTCGCCGGGCCCGGCCTTCACCCCGCCGATGTCCAGGATCGCCGCGCCCTCGGCCATCGCCCGGTCGGCGGCGGCGAAGGCGGCCTCGTCGGCGAAGGTCGCACCCTTGTCGAAGAAGGAGTCCGGCGTCCGGTTGACGATCGCCATGATCACCAGCTCGTCGTCACCGAATTCCCGCGGTCCCAGGCGCAGTGCCACCGATGTCTCCTCCAGAGCTCCTGCGGGTGCGATGATGGCCCCCGGCCTCACTAAGGGACCATGCTGTCATGATCAGTCTGGTTACCTGCCACCACATAGCGGACCGGCCGGGAGTTCGGGAGGACAGCTCGTGTTCTGGGTGATCGTGGTCGCCATGGCCGTGGTGGTCGGAGGCGCCGCCCTGGTGGCGCTGGGCGGGGGCGGCTCGATGCCGGAGGCGGCACCGGACCGCATCTCCGCGCGACTTCCGCAGGACCGCCCGCTGGGCAAGGCGGACGTGGACGAGCTGCGCCTGCCGATGGCGGTGCGCGGCTACCGGATGGACGAGGTGGACGACGTCCTGGACCGCCTCGGCGCCGAACTCGCCTACCGTGACGCGCGGATCGCCGAACTGGAGGCCGCCGCCCACCTGCGCGGCGCGGTCGAGGCGACCGGCAGCCCCGACCCGGCGGCCGAACCGCTGCCCGGTCTGGAGCAGTTCGCCCAGGTGGTCGAGCCGGCCGTGGCGCTCACCAAGCAGTCGGCCGGGGAGCCGGCGCCGGAGGACGCGAAGCCGGGGCGGGAGCGGTGACGGACGGCGCGGTGCTCGGAGCGGACGGCCTGCGCCGCTGCGGCTGGGGCGAGTCCACCGACGACTACCGGGTCTACCACGACACCGAGTGGGGCCGTCCGGTGCACGGCGACGACGCCCTGTTCGAGCGGGTCTGCCTGGAGGCCTTCCAGTCCGGCCTGTCCTGGCTGACCATCCTGCGCCGCCGCGAGGGCTTCCGGGCCGCGTTCGCCGGCTTCGAGATCGCCAGGGTCGCCGAGTTCGGCGAGGCCGACCAGGAGCGGCTGCTCGCCGACACCGGCATCATCCGCAACCGGGCCAAGATCGAGGCGGCGATCGCCAACGCGCGGGTCGCCCGCGACCTGGAGGGCGGCCTGGACGCGCTGATCTGGCGGTTCGCCGCCGACCCGGACCGGCCGGCCCCCCGCACGCTGGGCGAGGTGCCGGCCGTCACCCCCGAGTCGACGGCGCTGGCGAAGGCGCTGAAGAAGGCGGGCTTCCGCTTCGTCGGCCCGACCACCGCCTACGCCCTGATGCAGGCCTGCGGACTGGTCGACGACCACCTGGCGGACTGCCACGTCCGCACCGGCGCGAAGCGCTGAGCCCCGGCGGCCCGGTGCCGGGCCTCAGCGGCCCAGGTACTTCGGCCTCTCCTTGGCGATGAAGGCGCGCACCGCGATCCGGTGGTCCTCGCTCTCGCCCGCCAGCGTCTGCAACTCGTCCTCCTTTTCGAGGAGTTCGTCCAGCGAGTGGGAGGCGCCGTAGGCCAGCGACTCCTTGATGGCGCCGTAGGCGACGGTCGGCCCCTCGGCCAGCTCGCGGGCGAAGACCCGGGCGGTGGCGGCGAGCTCCTCGGCCGCGACCACCTTGGTGGCCAGACCCAGCTCCATCGCCTCGGCGGCCTTCACCGTCCGGGGCAGCATCAGCAGCTCGGTGGCCTTGGCGTGCCCGACCAGCCGCGGCAGCGTCCAGGAGGCGCCCGAGTCGGCGGTCAGCCCGATCCCGGCGAAGGCGGTGTTGAAGCCCGCCCGGTCGGAGAGGATGCGGAAGTCGCAGGCGAAGGCGAGCGAGGCGCCCGCGCCGGCCGCCACCCCGCCGACCGCGGCGACGGTCGGCTTGCGCATCCCGGCCAGCGCCCGCACCAGCGGGTTGTAGTGCTCGGCGACGGTCCGCAGCGCGCCCTCACCGGTCTCCTCGGCCCGCTTCAGCATCGCCAGGTGCTCGTTCAGGTCCTGCCCGACGCAGAACGCCCGTTCGCCCGCGCCGGTCAGCAGGACGGCGCGCACCGCCGGGTCCGCGGCCGCGGTGGTCATGGTGTCGCGCAGCGCGACCTTGGTGGCGACGTCCAGGGCGTTCATCGCCTCCGGGCGGTTGACGGTGATGACGGCCAGGCCGCCGTCCAGCTCGTACTGCACGGAATCGGACATGGGTGAGGGCTCCCGGAGTCGTGGCGGTGTCGGTGTCGTGTGTCAGGATGCCGGAGCACACGGGGGCCTGGGGAGTGTGAGGTATCGCACCCTCCGGTGGTGTCCGTGCCACCGCCACGCCGGGGCTTATGGCGCGGTTTGCGGTGGTTGGGGGCGGTCCGGTCGTGGTTGCACCGAGAGTGATGTTGGTCATCAGCCCGTGGCATGCGGGATAATGGCTTCCGATCAATGCGTTCGATACCGGCGGTGGACGGACTGCCGGTGCGTAGCTGAGCGGTTGCAGGAAGGGGAACGAGCATGGCGGCCATGAAGCCGCGGACGGGTGACGGCCCGCTCGAAGTCACCAAAGAGGGGCGCGGCATCATCATGCGTGTTCCGCTCGAAGGCGGCGGGCGCCTTGTGGTGGAGCTCACGCCCGACGAGGCCGACGCCCTCGGCGAGGCCCTGAAGAAGGCCTGCGGCTGACCGCAGCAGGTGCTCGCCATCTCCTGGAGATGTGCTGCCGGGCCCGGGTACGACGTCATGTCGGCCCGGGCCCGCGCGTTTTCCGTACGTCCCGGCGCCTCCGGCCGGTCAGCGCTTGATCGCGCAGAGCAGCCCGTCCGACACCGGCAGCAGCGCCGGCAGCAGGGCCTCGCTCTCCCGCACGTCCCGGACCAGGTCCCGGACCGCGCCGGTCTGCGGGTCCTGGAGGTCCGGCTCGGCCAGCCGGCCCTCCTGGAAGACCCCCTCGAAGCAGACCATCCCGCCGGGCCGCAGCAGCCGCAGCGCCTCCAGCAGGTACTCGCAGGACTCGGCCGGGTCGCCGTCGCAGAACACCAGGTCGTACTGGCCGTCGGCGAGCCGGGGCAGCACCTCCAGCGCCCGGCCCGGTATGAACCGGGAGCGGTTGGCCGCGAACCCGGCCGCCTGGTACGCCTCGCGGGCCAGCTGCTGGCGCACCGGCTCCGAGTCGACGGTGGTGAGCACTCCGTCCGGCCGCATTCCGCGCAGCAGGTAGACCCCGGACACCCCGGTGCCGGTGCCGATCTCGGCCACCGCCTTGGCGTCCAGCGCGGCCGCCAGCAGGCGCAGACAGGCCCCGCCGCTGGGGCCGATCGCCCGTATCCCGGTCCGCGCGGACTGCGCCCGGGCGTAGGTCAGCACCGCGTCCTCGCCCACGTAGGTGTCGGCGAGGGCCGCGCGCGCGGGCCCGAACTCGCTGATGGCTGCCTCTTTCGGAGCCCCGGGCGGGGCCCGGTGCCGAAGGATGTCGATATTTCCTGGCACAGATTACTGGCCGACCGGGAACCGCGTACGGCGGCGGGCCGTTGTCAGGACGGACCGGGTGCGAGATGCCGCCCGGGCACTTTTATCCGGGCTTGACGGGTGAGGTGGATATGGTGGTGGCCCTGCTGGGAAGAAGAGCCGACCGAGGAGGTGTGGCCGAGGGCGACGTCCCCGTGCGGCGGCACTCCCGCGGCACCGCGTCGGCCCGTACGCCGAAGCCCGTGATGAACCAGCCTGCGCACACCGACCTGGACCAGCCCGCGGCCGCCGGTGCCACCGGGGCCCCCGCCCTCGCGACCTTCTCCGAGGGTCCCGACGCGCAGACCTGGACTCCGCCCTCCTGGGAGGAGATCGTCGAGGCGCACAGCGCCCGCGTGTACCGGCTGGCCTACCGCCTGACGGGCAACCAGCACGACGCCGAGGACCTGACCCAGGAGGTCTTCGTCCGGGTGTTCCGCTCGCTGTCCACCTACACCCCCGGCACGTTCGAGGGCTGGCTGCACCGGATCACCACCAACCTCTTCCTGGACATGGTCCGCCGCCGCCAGCGCATCCGCTTCGACGCGCTCGGCGAGGACGCGGCCGAGCGGCTCGCCTCCCGCGAGCCGAGCCCGGCGCAGCACTTCAGCGACACCCACTTCGACGCCGACGTGCAGCAGGCCCTGGACACCCTCGCCCCGGAGTTCCGGGCGGCGGTGGTGCTCTGCGACATCGAGGGCCTGTCGTACGAGGAGATCGCCGCCACGCTGGGCGTCAAGCTCGGCACCGTCCGCAGCCGCATCCACCGCGGCCGCTCGCACCTGCGCGCCGCGCTCAAGCACCGCGCCCCCGGCTCGGCCCCCGGCCGTGAGCGCCGCGGCGGCTCGGAGGAGCCGGTGCCGGCCGGCGTCGGCGCGGCCGAGGCCGCGGTCGCGCCCGGTGGGCGCGGACGGAGGCGATCGTGAGCGGAACCAGCCGGTCCGGTTCGGACCGGTCGGACGCCTCCGACCGGTTCCCGACCCGACGGGGCTGGGCCCTGCCGGGCCGTCGCGGAGGCGACGAACCCGGTGAGCCCGTCCTGCCCGCCGCGGCGGCGCTGCCCGCGGACTCGGCGCTGCGCGCGCTCCCGGTACGCCCCGCCACCCCCGCCGCCGAGGAGCACCACCTCGGCGAGCGCCTCTCCTCCTTCGTGGACGGCGAACTCGGCCACGACTCGCGCGACCGCGTCCAGGCGCACCTGGCGACCTGCCCGCAGTGCCTCGCCGAGGCCGACGAGGGCCGCGCCGTCAAGCACCTGCTGACCAGCGCCGGCACACCCGGCCCGTCCTCCTCGTTGATGGCCCGCCTGATGGCCGTCGGCAACCTTCCCGAGGACGCCCCGGCGGACGGCGGCCGGCCCACCGGGCGCGGCCGCCGCGATGACGACGACGACCTGCCCGGCGGCGGGGTCGCGGCCACCGGCACGCTCGGCGGCAGCCGGCTCGACGGCGGCTCCTTCGGCCGCGGCGCCGGGGCCTCCTTCGGCGCGGGCGCGCTCGGCGCCGACGCCCCGCTCCCCGGGGTCGACCCGCGGGCCTTCGGGCGCGGCGCGGTGCTGCGGCCGCTGATCGGCCGACGCTCCGCCCGGCCGGAGGACGCTGCCCCCGCCCGCCCGCAGCCGGCCGCGGCCGCCGTCCGGTCCGCCGCGCGCGGACGCCGGCTGGTGTTCGCCGCCGCGGGCGCCTTCTCCGTCGCCGCGGTGACGCTCGGCGGCGTCGGCGGGCTCAGCACCCAGGGCGAGGAGCGCCACGGCACCACCGTCAGCCCGCCCGGCCCCGGAGCGGGACGCGGCGGCCTCGTCCCGATGAACGCGCAGGTCCCGGTGGACTTCGTCGGCCGCCCGGTCGCCGCGACCCGCGAGGCGACCCCGTCCGGCTCCCCGGACCGCTACGCCGCCGACGTCGCGGCGCTGCGCCACCAGACCCGGTAGGGCGGCGCTCGAAGGACACCGGTGTCCCGCTCCGGACACCCCGGCTACCGGCAGGTCTTTACCACGGCTTCATCCCCGCGTGGACCAGGGACTCGCCGGTGGCCATTACCCTGATAGGAACCGTCGTCCGACGAGCTAGGGAGCAAAGGTGTTCAGCGACGTAGGTGGGCTGGAGCTCCTGACCCTGGCCGTGATGGCGATCATCATCTTCGGTCCGGACAAGCTGCCCAAGCTGATCCAGGACACCATGGGCTTCATCCGGAAGATCCGTTCCTTCGCCGACAACGCGAAGGAGGACATCCGCAGCGAGCTGGGTCCCGAGTTCAAGGACTTCGAGTTCGAGGACCTCAACCCCAAGACCTTCGTGCGCAAGCAGCTCCTGGGCGACCAGGACGACCCGCTGGGCCTCAAGGACATGAAGGAATCGCTGGACATCCGCTCCGTGCTGGACGACAAGCCCGCGGCGCCGGTCAACGGCCGCAGCGGCAGCGTCAGCTTCGAGAAGTCCGCCCCGGCGCCCGCCGCCACCGGAGCCCCGCTGGCGCCCGGCGAGCGGCCCCCGTTCGACCCCGACGCCACCTGATCCGCACCGCGTCCGGAGCCCCCGTGGCCGCGCCACCGCCCCGCCCGGCCACCCGGCTGAGCGGGGCGGTGGCGTGCGCGCCGCTATTGTGCTGATTGTTCCCGCTGAGCCGTCCGTCACATCGCGCCCCGTCGCGGTCCAGGATCGGCCCCGGGGAGCGCCGCGGTACGCCACCATGGGAGCGCGCCACGGCAGGCAAACGTGTGTTTGAGGAGGCCCGGGGATGGACGCTACGAGTCAGGCGGGAGGGGCGACGGCCACGGCCGGCGGCCCGGTGGTCGGCGGACAGGCCGGCCCGGTGGACCCGCTGGTGCCCTACCTGTCCGCCGACTTCCCCTGGTACGGGCTGGACGAGGGCTGGACCGGCCGTCGCTTCCTGGTGCAGGCCGGCGCCGGGGCCCGCGCCGCGGGCAGCGTCGACTACGGCTCGCTCGGCCACGGCGACGAGCCGGCCCAGCGGTACGAGCCGCGCGACGTGAGGAAGTTCGCCGTCGTGGTCAGCGTGGCCCGCCGGGACAGCCGGCGCAGCGCGGACAACACCGGCACCCTGGAGGCGACCTCCGCCTCCTCCGCCGCCTGGCTGGCCGGCTCCGGCCTGCTCGCCGCGACCTGGCCCGGGCAGCTGGACCGCGCGCTGCGCCAGGACTGGCTGGACCAGCAGAGCAGCCTCGCCTGGGACCTCGCCGACGACCTGGCCGGGCCCGGCTGGTCCACCCTCAGCCTGCCGGTCAACGGCCTTCCGCAGCCCTTCCGGTACCGCGAGTCCGAGTACGGCTGGGTGCTGGCCGGAGAGGCCCCCGGCGTCCTCCTGGGCGCCTACGGACGCGGTGTCAGCGCCTACGGCCTCGGCTTCGCCACCGTTGCGGACCTGGGCTCCTACACCCGGCTGTAGCGCCCGCGGGACGACGGAGGGGCCGGGTGGCGAACCACCCGACCCCTCGTCAACCGCCGTCTCAGAACTTGTTCTTGGGCGTCAGGCCGAGCGAGAGGCCGGACAGTCCGCGCCGGCGGCCGCCGAGCTTGCCGGCCACCGCGCGCAGCGCCGCGCCGGCCGGGGAGTCGGGCGCGGCGAGCACGACCGGGCGGCCGTCGTCGCCGCCCTCGCGCAGCCGCACGTCGATCGGGATCGAGCCGAGCACCGGGACGGTCGCGCCGACGGTGCGGGTGAGCGCGTCCGCGACGGTCTGGCCGCCGCCGGTGCCGAAGACGTCGATCATCTCGTCGCAGTGCGGGCACGGCATGCCGGACATGTTCTCGATCACGCCGACGATCTTCTGGTGGGTCTGCACCGCGATGGTGCCGGCCCGCTCGGCCACCTCGGCGGCGGCCATCTGCGGGGTGGTGACGATCAGGATCTCCGCGTTGGGGACCAGCTGGGCCACCGAGATCGCGATGTCGCCGGTGCCCGGCGGCAGGTCCAGCAGCAGCACGTCCAGGTCGCCCCAGTAGACGTCGGCGAGGAACTGCTGAAGCGCGCGGTGCAGCATCGGGCCGCGCCAGACCACCGGGGCGTTGCCCGGGGTGAACATGCCGATCGAGATGACCTTCACGCCGTTCGCCTGCGGCGGCATGATCATGTCCTGGACCTGGGTCGGCCGGCCCTCGACGCCCAGCATGCGCGGCACGCTGTGGCCGTAGATGTCGGCGTCGACCACGGCGACCTTCAGGCCGTCGGCGGCCATCGCGGCCGCCAGGTTGACGGTCACCGAGGACTTGCCGACGCCGCCCTTGCCGGAGGCGACGGCGTAGACCCGGGTCAGCGTGCCCGGCTTGGCGAACGGGATCTCCCGCTCGGGGGCGCCGCCGCGCAGCAGCTGGGACAGCTCCTTGCGCTGCTCGTCGCTCATCACGTCGAGTTCGACCTCGACGCCGGTCACGCCGGGGACCTTCCCGACCGCCTCGCGCACCCGGGTCGTGATGGTGTCGCGCATCGGGCAGCCGGAGACCGTCAGGTAGACCGCGACGCGCACCGCGCCGCCCTCGGCGAGCTCGACCGATTTCACCATGCCGATCTCGGTGATCGGGCGGTTGATCTCCGGGTCGTTGACGGTCGCCAGCGCCTGGCGTACGGACTCCTCCGTGACGCCGGCCGCGACCTCTGTCTCGTTGGCCATGCCTTGATGGTACGGCGCCCGGCGAACCCCTTGACCCGTCGGTAGGGTGCCGCCGGTCACAGCGGCCCGGCGGCCTCCCGGCGCTCGTCGATCTCCCTGAGCAGGGACTGGAGTTCGCTCCGGACGAAGTCCCGGGTGGCGACCTCGCCGAGCCCCTGCCGCAGGGCCGCGACCTCGCGGGTCAGGTACTCGGTGTCGGCGATGGCGCGGTCGCTGCGGGCCCGGTCCTGCTCCATGTTGACCCGGTCCCGGTTGTCCTGGCGGTTCTGCGCCAGCAGGATCAGCGGGGCCGCGTACGAGGCCTGGAGCGACAGCGCCAGGGTCAGGAAGATGAACGGGTACTCGTCGAAGCGCACGTGGGCCGGCAGCAGGGTGTTCCACGCTATCCAGACGACGACCACCACCGTCATCCAGACGATGAACCGTCCGGTGCCGAGGAAACGGGCGATCCGCTCGGACAGGACGCCGAAGGCCTCCGGGTCGTAGGAGGGCAGCGTGATCAGGCCGGGCCGGGCGGTGCGCGGCTGGTCGAGCCGGGTGCGGCCGGCGCCGGTGATCGGCGCGGTCTCCGGGCGCCGGTCCCGGCCGCCGTCGCGGGTGCGCAGTTCGCGCAGCTGGCGCAGTTGGCGCAGTTCGCGCTGGAGTCGGTGGCGCGCGGAGTCGTCCGGCCGTCCGTTGCGGTCACCGTCCACCGGCCACCCCTTCGCTCTCGTCGTCGTGGGCCCCGTCATGGGCGTGCAGCGCGGCGTCGCGCCAGTCGTCCGGCAGCAGGTGGTCGAGCACGTCGTCGACGGTCACCGTGCCGAGCAGGTGGTCCGCCTCGTCCACGACCGGCGCGGCGACCAGGTTGTAGGTCGCCAGGTAGCTGGTGATCAGCGACAGCGGGGTGTCCGGCGGCAGCGGGTCCAGGTCGTCGTCGACCAGCGAGCCGACCAGGACGTACGGGGGTTCGCGCAGCAGCCGCTGGAAGTGCACGGTGCCCAGGTAGCGGCCGGTCGGGGTCTCGTTCGGCGGTCGGCAGACGAAGACCTGCGCGGCCAGGGCGGGCTTGTGGTCGATGACCCGGACCCGGGCCAGCGCCTCGGCCACCGTCGCGTCCGGCTCCAGGACGATCGGCTCGGTGGTCATCAGACCGCCGGCGGTGTCCTCCTCGTACGTCAGCAGGCGGCGCACCGGCGCGGCCTCCTCCGGCTCCATCAGCTGGAGCAGCCGCTCGGCCTCCTCGCCGGGCAGCTCGGAGAGCAGGTCGGCGGCGTCGTCCGGGTCCATCGCCTCCAGGACGTCGGCGGCGCGCTCCTCCTGGAGCTTGCCGATGATCTCGACCTGGTCGTCCTCGGGCAGCTCCTCCAGGACGTCGGCCAGCCGCTCGTCGTCGAGGGCGGCGGCCACCTCGGCACGGCGCTTGGCGGACAGGTGGTGCAGCACACCGGCCAGGTCGGCGGGGCGCAGTTGCTCGAAGGTGGCAAGCAGGTTGGCCGCGCCCTGGTCCTGTTCGGGCACCGAGAAGCCGGTGACGTCCTGCCAGCCCAGGGTGAGCCGCTCGCCCTTGCCCTTGCGCAGCCGGCCGGCCCGGCCCACCTGGACGAAGACCTTGCTGATCTCCCACTCGCGCAACCGGGTCTGCACCATGCCGATGTCCAGCACGGTGACCTGCTCGGCGGTCTTGGACCAGGTGACGGTGCGGTCCAGCAGCTCGGCGAGCACCAGGGTCTCGGACGGGCGCTGCTCGAAGCGGCGCATGTTGATCACGCCGGTGGTGAGCACCTGGCCGGACTCCAGGCTGGTCACCCGGGTCATCGGCAGGAAGATCCGGCGTCGGCCGACCACCTCGACCACCAGGCCGAGCACGCGCGGCGGGCGGGCGCCGAGCCGCAGCGACACGACCACGTCCCGGACCCGGCCGACCTGGTCGCCGTTGGGGTCGAAGACCGCGATGGCGGACAGATGGGAGATGAAGACCCGGGTACCTGGTCCCGCCATGGACTCCCTCGACTCGCTCGACGCCGTACCGGATGCGCGGGGGCGCACCTGGTGGCCAGGCTACCCGTGCGTTCGAAGTCCGGCCGGGAGGCACGGTAGCGGCCCGAGGCGTCCCCGGCGCCATCCTTTGCTTAACACTCGGGGGGCTTTAACGGCGCTTGAACAGCAGTTTGGGCAGACCGGCGGGGATCGGCAGCCGGGTGGTGGCCGGGGTGGGCATCGGCCGCGCCGCGTGCGAGCCGTCCGGCATCGCCCCCGGGCGCTCGGTGAGGGGACCGGCCGGCTCCAGCCGCAGCACCCGGCACTCGCGGGCCCAGCGGCCGGTGATGGCGTCGGTGTCGGGGGCGTTCAGCCGCTTGCCCTTGAGCTCGTCGACGGCGCCCAGCCAGGCCTCGGTGTCCGGGGCCAGCTCCACCACCCGGGCGCTCCAGCCGGTCAGCCGGCCGCCCTTGTCCTTGCTGCGGACGGTCACGGTGGCGCCGGTGCCCGGCTCCAGGCCGTGCAGCGGCTGCTCGCCGCCCCCGCCGACCACGACGACCGCGCCGTCGTGCCAGGCGTGCCACAGCGGCCGGGCCTGCTCCTGTCCGTCCGCGCGCACCCAGAGCAGTCCGGACTTCTTCGCGGCCTCCTCCAGCAGGGCCTGGTCGAGGAAGTCGTCGGCGGTCGCGGCGGCGGGCGTACGGTCCATGGCGGACAGCGTACGGGTTTCGCTGTCCACGGGACGTCTCAGCCTCCGGGCGACAGTTCCATTGCCGCGCCACGGGCCTTACGGTATGACCGCCCCGCCGTACCACCGCCCCACCACCGCGACCAGCAAGGAGCGCCGTGCCCGCCGCCCGGCCCGCGACCGCCCCCACCACCGCCCCCGCGGCCGCCGACCCGAGCCCGGCGCACCCGCTCCCCACCCTCGACCTGCTGCTGCTCGCCGTCTCGATCGGCGGCATCTCCCTCTCCGGCCCGCTGATCAGCGCCACCGCCGCGCCCGCCCTGGCGATCGCCCTCTGGCGCAACGTCATGTCGGTCGGCGTCCTCGGCCCGTACGCGCTGCTGCGCCACCGTGCCGAGCTGCGCGGGATCGGCCGGCGGGCGCTGCTGCTCGCGGTCGCCGCCGGGGCGCTGCTCGCCGTGCACTTCGCGCTCTGGATGCCCAGCCTGCGGATGACCTCGGTGGCCTCCGCCACCGCCCTGGTCACCACCACCCCGCTGTGGACCATCCTGCTGATGCGGCTGATGGGCGTCCGGGCACCGAGGCTGGTCTGGCTCGGCACGGTCGTCGCCTTCGCCGGCGTGCTGGTGCTGACCGGCGTGGACCTCTCGCTCTCCCCGCGCGCGCTGCTCGGCGACGCGCTCGCGCTCGCCGCCGGCCTGGCCGCGGCCGGGTACATGCTGCTGGGCGCCGAGGTCCGCAAGACCGTCAGCACCACCGCGTACACCCTGGTCTGCTACGCCACCACGGCGGCCGTCCTGCTGGGGATCTGTCTGGTCGCCGGGACGCCGCTGGCCGGGTGGCCGGCCGGGGTGTGGTGGCAGATCGTGCTGCTGATGGTCGCCGCCCAGCTGCTCGGCCACTCGCTGAGCAACCGCGTGGTGCGCAGCCTCGGGCCGTCCGTCACCTCCACCGCGATCCTGCTGGAGACCCCGGGCGCGACGCTGATCGCCGCGCTCTGGCTGGGCCAGTGGCCCCCGGCGGCCGCCTACCCGGCGGTGGTGCTGATCCTGCTCGGCCTGGTCCTGGTCGCCCGCGGCGGACGCCGGTAGCGGGCGGTCAGAGCCAGCCGTTGCGGCGGAAGCCCCGGTACATCCCGACGCAGATCAGCACGATCGCGCCGAGCACCGTCGGGTAGCCGTACTGGTCGTCCAGCTCCGGCATGTACTTGAAGTTCATGCCGTAGACACCGGTGATCATGGTCGGCACCGCGAAGATCGCCGCCCAGGCGGTGATCTTGCGCATGTCCTCGTTCTGCGCCACCGAGACTTGCGCCAGGTTCGCCTGGAGGAGCGAGTTCAGCAGCTCGTCGAAGCCGTGCACCTGCTCGGCGACCCGGGCCAGGTGGTCGGCGACGTCCCGGAAGTACTTCTGGACGTCCGGGTCGACCAGCCGCTGGAGCGGCTCGGACAGCTGCTGCATCGGACGCAGCAGCGGCACCACGGCGCGCTTGAACTCCAGGACCTCGCGCTTGAGTTGGTAGACCCGGCCGACGTCGGAGCTGCGCCCGCCCTTGGCCGAGAAGACGCCGTACTCGATCTCGTCCACGTCGTTCTGGAGCCGCTCGGCGACCAGCAGGTAGTTGTCCACCACGTGGTCGGCGATCGCGTGCAGCACCGCCGACGGGCCCTTGGCGAGCAGCCCGGCCTCGTCCGCGTCGGCCTCCAGCCGGTGGCGCAGCTCCTGCAACGAGCCGTGGCCGCCGTGCCGGACGGTGATCACGAAGTCCCGTCCGGCGAAGACCATCAGCTCGCCGGTGTCCACCACCTCGCTGGTGGGCGTGAGTTGGTCGTGCTCGACGTAGCGGACGGTCTTGAAGACGGCGAACAGCACGTCGTCGTAGCGCTCGACCTTCGGCCGCTGGTGCGCGTGCACCGCGTCCTCGACCGCGAGCGGGTGCAGGCCGAAGCGCTGGGCGATCCCCTCGAACTCGGCCTCGGTCGGCTCGTGCAGCCCGATCCAGCTGAACGAGCCCTCGCCCTCCGGGAGCAGGTGGGCGGCCCTGACCCGGCGGGCGGCCTCGCGCGGGCTGCACGTCTCGCCCCTGCGCTTGCCGTGCTGGTAGACCGCGCAGTCCACGACCGCCGAGGCGGCACCCTCGGGCAGGGTGTCGTAGACCCCGGCCGCGCCACGGCGGCGGTTGGTGCGGACGGCGGCGCGCAGGCTGTTGATCATCGACATGGCAGGCTCCCAGAGGCAGGAGCCGTCGCGCGGCGGCACGGAGGGAAAGACGTCCGGCCGCGGTACGACGGCGGAGAACACCGGTGGAACGGGGGATGAAAGTGCTCTCCCGGCCGGCCGTTCGCCGTGCGTCCCGCGCCCGGGGCTACCGCGGCTGATTCAGCCGGTTGGGCCTGCGGGGCGAGGGGTACGGGGAGTTCGGGGCCGGGCAGAGCTGCCGGTACTGCATGGTCGGCCGGTATCCACCGCAACCACCTCCTTCACGCCGCCGCCCCGGAACGAAACGGTTCCGGTGGCCAGTCGCTCACCCTAACATCTGACCGGCCATCGAACCCGAGGAGTTCCCGAGGGTTTCCGAAGGCTTTACGGGTTCCTGGCGCAGTCCGGCCTGCGACCGCCTCCGGGCCCGCCCGCGCGAGGCCCGACGAGCCCCGGGGGTTACGCTCACCGGCATGGCGCACGACTTCCCGCTCTTCGGCGATCCCCACGGCGGCAGCTCCCCCGAGCTCACCCGGGAGGCGGTGCTGGCCGCCGTCGAAGCCCGGCTGATCGCCACCTTCGGCGAACCGGGCGGCCGCGCCGCCGTCACCTTCCTCGGCGCCGACCGGATCGAGGTGCTGCGCTTCGGCCCGGACGCCGAGGGCCTGGTGCGGTACGCGACGCTCGGCATGTCCGCCACGCCGATGGCCGACCCGACCTCGCCGATCGCCGACCAACTGCGCGGCCCGCGCGCCGAACTGGTGCTGACCGTCCGCGGCGGACGCGACAGCGTGCTGCGCACCCTGGCCACCTTCGCCGCCACCCCGCAGGTCGAGGGCCTGGTGGTGGCCCCGGGCGGCTCGCTGGACCTCGGCTCCCCGCTCTGGGACGGCGCGCCCTTCACCTCGGTGCTGGCCGCCGAACCGGGCGGCCTGGTCGAGGACCTAGCGCTGGCCGACCCGGCCGACCCGGTCCGCTTCCTGCCGCTGCTGCCGATGACGCCCAACGAGGCGGGCTGGAAGCGGGTGCACGGCGCGGCCGCGCTCCAGGAGCGCTGGCTGAACCAGGGCGCCGATCTGCGCGACCCGGACCGGCGCGGCGTCCGGCTGGACTGACGGCCGGTCAGCCGGGGCGCGCGGGCCGGTCCGCGCCGGCTCAGCGCTCGATCGGCTTCGCGCCGGTGGCCTGCGCCAGCAGCGCCTCGTACACCGCCGGGTCGGTGGTGTGCTCACCGAGCCGGACGGTCTTGCGGGTGCCGTGGTAGTCGCTGGAGCCCGTGACCAGCAGGCCGAGTTCACCGGCCAGGCCGCGCAGCCGCGCCCTGGTCTCCTCGTCGTGGTCGGTGTGGTCGACCTCCAGCGCGGCCAGTCCGGCCGCCGCGAGGTCCGCGATCACCCGGTCGGAGACCGTCAGTCCGCGCTTGACGGCTCCGGGGTGGGCGAACACCGGCACCCCGCCGGCCGCCCGGACCAGCCGGACCGCCACCACCGGGTCGGTCTCGTGCTTGCGGACGTCCGCCCGCCCGCCGTTGGCCAGCCAGTCGGCCGTGAAGGCGTCCGAGACGGTGGCCACCACGCCCGCCTCGACCAGCGCGCTGGCGATGTGCGGTCGGCCGACCGAGCCGGCCCCGGCGATCCGCCGCACCTGCTCCCAGCTGATCTCCGCGCCGAGCTCCCGGCAGCGCTCGACGATCGCCCGCCCGCGCCGGAACCGGTCGGTGCGCACCAGCTCCCGCTCGCGCGCGAACTCCGGCTCCTCGGGGTCGAACAGGTACGCCAGCAGGTGCATGCTGATGCCGTCCACGACGCAGGACAGCTCGGCGCCCGGGACGACGGTCAGCCGGGTGCCGGCGGGCAGCGCGCGCACCGCCCCGGCGGCCCCGGCGTGGCCGGCCACGGTGTCGTGGTCGGTCAGCGCCACCACGTCGAGGCCGGCGGCGACGGCCGCGTCGACCAGCTCGGCCGGGCTGTCGGTGCCGTCGGAGGCGTTGCTGTGGGCGTGCAGGTCGATGCGCACGGATCGGACTCCCGGGGGCTCGTGGGTGCCGCCCAGGATAGGCCCGTCAGCCGAGCAGCCGGGGGGAGAGGGCCCCGCAGGGCAGCAGGCCCAGTTCGGCGCCGGCCTCGCGCAGGTCGGTCAGCACCAGCTCGTCGTACATCACCAGGGCGGACTGCTCGGGCCAGGCGACCGCCCAGAGCCAGAGTCCGCGGGCCTCGCCGACGAACACCGCGCGGTCCGCGGGGGCGTCCGGGACGTGGAACATCGGGGTGGGCCGCCCGGCGGCCATCAGCTTGGCGTCCGCGGGCTTGTAGAGGCCGACGGAGTCGCCCGGGTCCGGCCCGGGCAGGCCGGCGTAGCGGGCGCCGAGTCCGACCCCCAGCTCCTCGGCGACCAGCACCAGTTCGCCGAAGCCGCCGAGCGGCGCCGGCCCGGAGCAGGCGACGGCGGTGGCCCGGGCGCCGGAGACGTCGTCGCCGACGTGGGCGATGCCGGTGTAGAGCCAGCCCACGGGGAGCGGCCAGGGCAGCCAGACGGGGACCTGGGAACGGGCGACGGCGACGCCGAGGGCCTCCACACTCGGGGGCAGCACCGGCTGCATCGGGTGCACCGCTCCGTGCCGGTCGCACTGCCAGGTGTCTGAGAACAGACCGGGGGCGCGGACCCGACCGGCGCACCTCGGGCAGCTTGGCTCGCCCCTCATAGCCGACAACGCTCCTCCCTCCGGACCGCCGCGTCAAGGACGATCACCCGTACGGAGGGCTCGGCGGCACCTGTCGGTGGCGGCCGCCCGTCCGGCGCGGTGCGGGCGGCTCCCGTTGGGGGGATGTCCCGTCCCGGACGGCGGCAAACGTCCGGGCCTTTGGTCCCGGATACACTGACGCCCCGTCATCGGCGAATGCGGTGACGGGGCGTCAGTCGGGTATCGGAACGTCCGGATCGGACGCTCCCGGCTCGTCGGCGGCGGGTGAGGGCTCCCGGTCGGAGGCGCCGCGCCGGGTCAGACGGTCGGGCACGGACGGATGAGCAGGCGCTCGCCGGTGCGGGCGGCGGCCTGGACGAGCTCGTTCACAGTGGCGGCGTCGGCGATCAGTGGGTCGGCGGCGGTGTCGTCGAGGCGGACGATCTCGAAGCGCATGGTCTTCGTCATGGGCGTCTCCTTTCCTGGCCCCGGTGCGCGGGGCGATCGCGGCTGAGTCGGTGTCAGCCCTTCGGTGGTCCTGCGGGTCCGGCGGTGCGGCCGGACCGGGCGGTGCGTGGTCGCGCGTACGGCGGTCTGCTGCGGCAAGGGGTCCCCCTGCTTGCCCTGGTGCGTCCTGTGCCTCGTGAACCACGGTGACGTGGCGGTGCTACCGGGCCGTTGCCGGTCCGTGACGACCGGGTTTCGGGTGTTCGATGCCGCGGTGGAGGCCGGCGATGATTCCCGGACAGAATCAAAGATTACCGTAACTAACGAATTTTGTCCTGTGTTGAAGGAGGTCGAACTTGCAGAAGTGGTACAGACCACTTCTGGAGGAAAGCGGGAACCGGGGCGGGCGCGGCCCCGTCCCGCGCGGGCGGATCAGCCCCAGAACGCCGCCAGCGCCTCGGCCGTCGCGGCCGGCCGCTCGGCGTTGGGGGAGTGGCCGGATTCCGCGATCACCACCCGGCGGGCGCCCAGACGCTCGGCCATCGCGGTCTGCTCCGGGACGGGCCAGGCGTAGTCCCGCACCCCCGACAGCACCAGCAGCGGCAGCCCGGCGGTGACGGCGGCCAGCTCCGCCACCCGGTCCGGCGCGGACATCAGGTGAGCGCCGGTGACGGACAGCAACAGCGGCACGTTGGCCAGCCAACGGCGGTGCAGGAACTCCGCGACGGCGGGCTCCGTGGCTGGCACCGGCTGCCCGCTCTCCGCCTCCATCCGCAGCCTGACCTGCCAGATCTGCTCCAGGTCCATCACCCGCAGTGCGTCCAGCAGCAGCTTGGTGCGGGCCGCCTCGGCCGGGTCGATCGCACCCGGGCCGGTGGACATCAGGGTCAGCGACCGCCAGGGCAGCGGGCCCTCGGCGGCCGCGGCGAGCACCGCCTCGCGCACCACGTGGCCGCCGAGGGAGTGCCCCAGCAGATGGAGCGGTCCGTCGGCCGCCAGCACCTCGGTGAGCGCCCGGACGTCCGCGCCGAGCGCCTCGACGCCGTACGCGGCGGGGTCGTCCGGGCCGCCGCTCTGGTACTGCCCGCGCTGGTCCACGGCCGTCACCCGGTACCCGGCGGCGGCCAGCGGCTCCAGCAGCGCGATGAAGTCCTCCTTGCTGCCGGTGAAGCCCGGCACCAGCAGCGCCGAGCCGCGCACCGGCCCGTCCGGCTCCGCCCGCAGCGCCGCGAATTCCCCGCGCCCGGTCACCAGGCGCTCGGCGCGCGCGCAGGCGGGCAGGGTCAGAAACGGCGGCTTGCTCATGGGCTGCTCTCCCTGTCGTCCGACCGGCGTACGCCCGGTGGCCCCGAGCTTAGGCCCTGTGTCCGGCCGGTCCTGCCGGGCCCGCGACGCCGTGCATCCCGCCCGCCGCCGCGGGCCGATCCGCCGGGATCGACCGGCACAGGACCTCGGGCGTGGAACGCCCGAGGGGGCGGGCCGGGCCGTAGGCGGCC
>NZ_JBHUAF010000106.1:0-22753 GCF_042789895.1 Kitasatospora sp. NPDC056783 | reverse complement strand
TACGATCCGGGCCACCTCTGCGACACGCCCGCCCGGCTCCACTGGTCCCCGACGTCCGGCTGTGAGGACCCGGCGACAGCGGCGGCCCGGGCGGCGCGCAGCAGTTCCTCCGGCCCGAGCGCGTCGAGCCGCGCCCGGACGTGGTCGAGCAGGGCGGCACAGGCGTCGGCGATCGCGGCCTCGCCGAGCGGGCGCGCCGGGAGCGCCAGGCCTTCGGTCAACTGCCGGTCCAGGGCGGTGCGCAGGTCCTGGACGGAGAGGTCGCGGACGGTCAGCGACAGATGGGCGGAGAGCCCGCCCGCGCCGACCGCGCGGTGCGCGAAGCCGCGCGGGACGTAGAGCACGCCGCCGGGTTCGAGGACGCCGCGCAGCCGCAGCGGCGACTGCTCGTCGTCCGGGAGTTCGCCGAGCTGCCAGTCCGTCGCCGTCGGCGCGTCGTGGACGTACCAGGTCTTCCGTCCGGAGGTTTGGAGGACGAACACGTCGGCGTCGTCGCGGTGCACCGCGAGGCCCTGGCCGCCGGCCGGGGTGACGAAGAAGAAGGCCTCCACCCGCCGGTCCAGCTCCTCGGAGAGGCGCGCCACCAGGTCACCGGTCGGGCGGTGCCACTGGTCGACGCGGCGCAGCAGCAGGGTCGCGCCCTGGCGCAGCAGGGCGAGGACCTTGACGCGGTCGGCGAAGCCGTGGTGGGTGACGCCGTTGACCACGCGGTCGGTGGTGAAGGCCCCGGGCGGGATGGTGACCTTGTCGGAGCGGACCATCTCCAGGTAGGGGGTGCGCAGCAGGCCCCCGTCGAAGGCGGCGTCCAGCTCGTCGAGGCCGAACGCCGGAGCGAGGGCCTCCGGGGTGAAGAGCGCGGGCTCGCGCTGCCACCGGTCGCGGGTGAAGCTCTCGACGTCGCCGACCCAGCCGGCGAGGGTGGGCTGGTCCCTGCGGTCGCTCATGCCGTGGCCCGGGCCTCGAAGCGCACCGAGAGCAGCGAGCGCAGCGGGACCTCCGCGTCCTGCCGCGGGCTGCGGATGGCGATCCGGCCGTCGAGGGCGGCGGTCAGCAGCCGCTCGGCCAGCGGGACGACGAGGTGTTTGGCCCAGCAGCGCGCGCCCTCGTAGCCGAAGGGCATGAACGCGGGAGTCCTCTCCGGGTCCGCCACGCCGTCCCACCGTTGGGGCCGGAACTCCGTCGGGTCCGGCCAGTAGTCCGGGTGGCGGTGCATCAGCAGCGGGAACAGCGCGACGTCGTCCTCGGCCCGGATCTCGGGGTGCAGCGCGGTGTACGCCGTTCCGCCCTTGCGGTAGAGCATCCAGGCCGGTGGGAGCAGTCGGAGCGTCTCCCAGAGGACGGTGGTGAGGTTCTCCGGCCGTTCGCGCCCCGGGCCGGTCAGCCACAGGGCGTTGCCGGCGAGCGCCGCCACACCGTCGCAGAGGGTGGCGGTCGCCCGCCGGTACATCGCGATGGCCTGCCTGCGCTCCAGCGGGTCGGCGGCGTCGCGGATCAGTCCGGCCAGCGCGGTGCGGCCGTCCTGCTCGGCGCCGCCGGGGAAGGCGCTGACGACCTGGTCGACGAGCCGGGAGAGGGTGTCGGAGCGGGTGATGCCGCGCTTGGACAGCAGCGAGACCGGCAGCGGGTCGGCGCCGAACAGCCAGCGGCGCAGGTACGAGGTGCCCGCGTAGGGCCAGGAGCCGGACATGCCGCGCGCGGGAGGTGGGGGCTTGCGGATGCCCGCCATGGCGTCCTGCCCGAGGGCGCGGATGGTGCGGGTCGCGCTGTCGTGGGGGATCTCGGCTCCGGCGGCGGGCTTGTAGACCGAGCGCTCGGTGGCGAGCACGGGGCGCGCCGCGACGATTTCGGCCATCAGCCGGGAGTCCGAGACGCCGACCTTCGCCGGGTCGATCCGGAACACCTTCTCGTCCCGGTCCAGTAGCTCCTGAATCCTCGGGGCGAAGACGACGGAATGGCTGCGTGGTATCGCCGGTGCCATTTCTGCCATGGGAATCCGTCCTCCATTTCGAAATGGCGGGGAAATGTTGTCGAGGTGATGCCGGCGGGGCCGCGGCCGACTCGCGACCCCGCCGGTCATCGGCCGCGTCAGATGACGTGCAGCACCCACGCGTGGTTCGCGAGGTCCTCGTCCTTCTTGAACTTCTTGACGAGCGCCTTGATCATCTTCATGAGTGCTCTCCATTCCGGTATTTCGGCACTTCGGTGCGGAGAAATCTCCGAACCTGGGCCTTCGGGTGGTGTCCGGCATTTCCCGGGGCGGGTGCCGGACGGATCATCTGGCTCAGGACCTTAACCGAGCCCGAGGCCTTCGGGCACCCCCTCCGGAGAAGAATATGCAATCTTTTGCGCAGTGTTGACGGGCTATTCGAGAGTCAATCGTTATAACCGTTTTCGAATTACTTGGGGGAAGCGGGAAGGGCCCCGCGGTGCCGCGGGGCCCTCCTGCGTGCGTGGAGCGTGACGGATCAGTGCGTGACGGATCAGTGGTAGGTCGTGGTGACGGTGACGCCGCCGAAGCCCTGCTGCCCGTAGAGGCTGAAGTACACCCAGCCGGACGGCGGGTTGGCGATGGTCAGGGTCTCGGCGTTGCCGGCACCCGCGGACTTGGCCAGGTACGAGCCGGTGGTGGCCCAGCTGCCGCCGTTGTAGTAGAGGTCGGCGTTGCCGGTGCCGCCACTGGTGGTGATGGTCAACTGCTGCACGCCGGCGGGCAGGTAGAGGAAGCTGTAGGCGTAGTTCCCGGTGGTGGCGGCCACGCCGTCGCGCCGGCAGTTCTTGTCGTACTGCCGGATGTCGGCGGAGGCGCACAGCGGCGCTTGGTCGACGGGCAGCGAGCCGCAGTCGTCGGCGGCGCAGGACTTGAGCCAGGCGGCGAAGTCGGCGTCGTAGCGGGTGCCGATGGTGGTCTTCAGCAGGGTGCGGGCGCCGTTCCAGTCGCCGACGCGGTACTTGGCGAGCAGCGCGGTGACGTCCTGCGGGTGCGACTGGAGCATGTAACGGACGGCCAGGTAGCCCCAGTTGTAGACCCGGGTGGAGTCCGCGTTGTCATAGGTGCTGTCGAACAGGGTGCTCAGCGCGTAGGTGCCCTTGCCCGCCTGGGCGACGGCGTCGTCGTAGTGCGCGCCGCGGTAGCCGTAGGAGACGTACTCGGCGAGGCCCTCGACCCACCAGACGGTCGGGGTGGTCATGCCGGCGTCGAAGTCGCCGTACATGTCGTAACGGCCGTCGAGGTAGTGGGTGTACTCGTGGTTGAGGTTCCAGATCTGGAAGGCGGGGCGCAGCCAGGAGGCCTCGTGGGCGATGAAGCGGGCCTGGTTGCCGGCCTTGGACGGGTCGCCCTCCTCGTACATGCCGCCGTTGTCGACGGCGATCTTGTACATCTCCCAGGCGTACAGGCTGTAGTTGTAGTAGTCGTCGAAGACGACGACCTCCAGGGAGGTGTTGTGGTCGTCGGCGACCGGCCCGTTGTCCTTGACGATCCCGTGGAAGTACGCGTCCTGGTTGATCAGGCTGGTACAGGTGTCGGCGAGCTGCTGCGCGGTCATGTCCTGGGCGCGGATGCGCAGGTTGGCGTTGCAGGTGTGGTCGACGGTGAGCACCAGCGGGACGAGCTTGGCGGGCACGTCGCAGGTGCCGTAGTAGGAGCAGTTGCCGGCGTCCTTCTTCTCCGTGAACCAGAGCAGGTTCATGGTGAGCGGACCGGTGCCGCCGACCAGCGGGTAGCGGTTGATCAGGTCCTTGACGATCGGCCGGCCCTGGGCGCGCAGCGCGTCACTGGCGACCAGGTTGCCGAGCTGGATGCCGATCTTGGTGACCGGGTCGGCGCCGTCGATCCGGCCGCTGTTGCGGGTGACGAAGGAGGCCACGGTGGTGGCGAAGGCCGGGTCGGCCTGGAGGGCGGTGGTGAACTCGGGCAGGTCGAAGCCGCGCTCGATGACGGTCTCGGTGTTGGCGACGGCGGTGGCCATCGAGCCGGTCCAGGAGCCGGTGTAGTCGTTCAGCAGCCGCTTGACCACGCCGGTGTAGCGGGCGTTCTCCCGGGCGCTGTCGATCAGGGTGACGGCCTCGGCGAGGGTGGCGCCGTTGGCCTCGGTGACGTCCCGGCTGTGCGGGGCGGCGTGGAAGGCGTCCAGCGCGCCGCGGATGGCGGTCTTGAGGCCGTCTCCGTACGTGCCCACGGCGTCCGGGTGGTACCACTGCACGTAGTAGCCGGCCCGCAGGAAGAGCACCAACTGCCCGGCGGAGGTGGAGTTGTCGCCGGGGTAGCCGGCGGAGGTGTCGCGCAGGGCGTTGGCGACGGTGGTCATCTGCGCCTCGTTGAAGGCGCCCTTGGCGTCGTTGCCGGTGAGCTGGAACAGCGAGTTGACGCAGTCGAGGCCGGCGGCCTTGACCTTCTGGACCAGTGTGGCGCCGGACGTGCCGGTGAAGGCGGAGACGTCGCAGGCGGCGAGCTGTCGGGCGGCCGGGGCGGTGCCGACGGAGCTGCCCGCCGTCGGGGCGGTGGCCTTGGCCTGCGGGTCGGAGACGAGCGGGCGGGCGTCCTTGGGCGTGTCGGGGGACTTGGGGACGGGGATCGTGCGCGGCGCGCCGGCCGAGGACTTCGCCGATGACGGGGCCTGGGCGGCCTTGGCGGTGGCGGGGGTGGCGTGCGCCTGCGGCGTGAACAGGCCGAGCGCGAGGAGGAGGGCGGTGCCGAGCGCGGGGAGTCCGCGCGCACCGCCCTTCGCTATCCGGGAGGGACGCATCTGTGGGGCCTCCGAGGGCCGTTGAGGGTGGGGGCGGCCGTGCGCGTGGGGGCGCAGCGGCCTGATGTGTGACATGTAAAATGGCACAGAGGTGGACGCGGAGGGAAGACCCGGGGGCGGATTGCCGTTCGATGATTGCCGAAATTTTGTCAGGTCCGCGCGAACGGCCGGGGGTTGAGCGCCGCGAACTCCAGCGGCGCCGACGGGTCCACCGACAGGTCGGCCGGGGCCGGCGCCGCGCCCGAACGGACCAGCAGGTCCCCGACCGCCGCCACCATCGCGCCGTTGTCCGTGCACAGCCTCGGCGGCGGCACCCGCAGCGCGATCCCGGCCGCCGCGCAGCGCTGCTCGGCCAGCGCCCGCACCCGGGAGTTGGCCGCGACCCCGCCGACCACCACCAGGGAGCCGATCCCGTGGTCGAGGCAGGCCCGGACGGCCTTGCGGGTCAGCACGTCCGCGATCGCCTCCTGCAACGCGGCCGCCGCGTCCGGCACCCGGGGCTCACGCTGGGACTCGACCCAGCGGGCGGCGGCGGTCTTCAGCCCGGAGAAGGAGAACGCGTACGGGTCGTCCTTCGGCCCGGTCAGCGGGCGCGGCAGCCGGACGGCCGCCGGGTCGCCGTCGCGGGCCGCGCGGTCGATGGCGGGGCCGCCCGGGTAGGGCAGGCCCAGGATCCGGGCGACCTTGTCGAAGCACTCGCCGGCCGCGTCGTCCAGGGTGTCGCCGAGGTGGACGATCGGGTCCCGGGCCAGGTCGCGGACCAGCAGCAGCGAGGTGTGGCCGCCGGAGACGATGAGCACCACGCACGGGTCCGGCAGCGGCCCGCCGTCCAGCGCGGCCGCGGCGACGTGCCCGGCGAGGTGGTGCACGCCGTACAGCGGGACGCCGAGCGAGAAGGCGTACCCCTTGGCGGCGGCCACACCCACCTGGAGCGCCCCGGCCAGCCCCGGACCGGACGTCACCGCGACCGCCCCGACGTCCGCCAGGGTGAGACCGGCCCGGTCCAGCGCCTCCCGGACCACCGGCGCCATCGCGTGGACGTGCGCCCGGGCGGCGATCTCGGGCACCACCCCGCCGAAGCGGGCGTGCTCGTCCATCGAGGAGGCCACCGCCTGCCCGAGCAGCACGCCGTCCCGCACCAGACCCGCGCCCGTCTCGTCGCAGGAGGATTCGATGCCCAGCACCACCGGCGACCCTGTCACAGTCACTCACCCTTGTCGCTCATTACACGGACCGGTGACCATTGTGCCCGACGAGTCATGAGGAATAAGCAGGAGCCCATGCTTCGTTCTTGCAACTCATACGCAATAGTGTTGTCCCGGCACGATCACCACCGTTCAACCCGCCGAAAGGGGCCGTGTCCTGATGGGCACCTACTCGCTTCCCGACCTGCCGTACGACTACTCCGCGCTGGAGCGGGCCATGTCGGCCGAGATCCTGGAGCTGCACCACTCCAAGCACCACGCCGCGTACGTCAAGGGCGCCAACGACACCCTGGAGCAGCTGGCCGAGGCCCGCGACAAGGAGCAGTTCGGCGGCCTGGTCGGCCTCCAGAAGACCTTCGCCTTCCACCTGTCCGGCCACGTGCTGCACTCGCTGTTCTGGCAGAACCTCTCGCCCGAGGGCGGCGACCGCCCCGAGGGCGAGCTGGCCGACGCCATCACCGAGCACTTCGGCAGCTTCGAGGCCTTCAAGAAGCAGCTCACCAACGCCACCACCGGCGTCCAGGGCTCCGGCTGGGGCATCCTGTCCTGGGAGCCGCTCGGTCAGCGCCTGATCGTCGAGCAGGTCTACGACCACCACGGCAACGTCGGCCAGGGCACCACCCCGCTGCTGGCCTTCGACGCCTGGGAGCACGCGTACTACCTCCAGTACCGCAACGTCCGCCCGGACTACGTCACCCGCCTGTGGGACGTCGTCAACTGGCAGGACGTGTCGGCCCGCTTCGCGGCCGTGAAGAGCGCCTGACCCGATCGGGTGAGACAGTCCCCGGGCCGGTCGGGCGGTCCGGGGACTGCGCCATCGTTCTTCTCGTTCACGGGACTTGACAGTGGGAGCCGGCGCCGGGAGTCGACGCCGGACACGGCCGGTGCACCCCGCCGCAGACCGGACGCCACCCACTGTTCGCCTGCCGGTCGCGTGGGCTCCCTACGCTCGCCCGGAACACTGCCGGTGACCGGCCGGCGACCGGCCGGCGACGGCCTCCCGGCCCGTCCGCTGCCGCCACCGGTGGTGCTGGTTGCCGCCGCGGCTGCTGCCGAGCGAAAGGGCGCCCGATGGCCCCGCGTCTCTCCCTCGTCGTCCCGATCTACAACGTCGAGCGCTACCTCCGGGAGTGCCTCGACTCGATCGCGGCCCAGACCTTCGAGGACTTCGAGTGCGTCATGGTCGACGACGGCTCGACCGACGACGGCCCCGCCATCGCCAAGGACCGCGCCGACCGGGACCCGCGCTTCCGGCTGGTCCGCCAGGAGAACCAGGGCCTGGGCGCCGCCCGCAACACCGGCTGGCGCCACCTCACCCCCGGCACCGAGTACCTGGCCTTCGTCGACAGCGACGACATCGTGCCGCCGCACGCCTACCAGCTGATGATCAGCACCCTGGTCGACACCGGCTCCGACTTCGCCGCCGGCAACGCCCTGCGCCTGCGCACCACCGGCCTCACCCCCTCGCACGCCCACCGCCGCCCGTTCCGCGAGACCCGGCTGGCCACCCACGTCAGCGAACTGCCCGCCCTGGTCACCGACCGCACCGCCTGGAACAAGGTCTACCGGCGCTCCTTCTTCGACACGGCCGGCCTGCTCTACCCCGAGGGCATCCTCTACGAGGACGCGCCGGTCAGCGTGCCCCACCACTTCCTCGCCGACCGCGTCGACGTCCTCGCCGACCCGATCTACCACTGGCGCGTCCGCGAGGACGGCGACCTCTCCATCACCCAGAAGAAGACCGACCCGCGCGGCCTGGTCGACCGGGTCCGCTCGATGGAACTCGTCCGCGAATGGCTGCTCGCCCGCCCCGAACCCGCCTTCGCCGAGCACCTGCGCGCCTACGACCGCAACTGCCTGGTCGAGGAGATCCCGATGTTCTTCTGGTCCGTTCCCGACGGCGACCACGCCTACCGCACCGCCTACCAGCAGCACGTCAGCCGCCTCCTGCGCGCCATCGGCCCCGAGGCCCAGGCCGGCCTCAGCCCCCAGCTGCGCCTCAAGTACGGCCTGACGACGGCCGGCCGGATGCACCGCTTCGTCGCCCTCCAGCGCGTCCACCGCGCCGTCCGCCGCACCCGCCAGGCCGTCGGGAGGCGTTGAGCCGCCTTCCGGGCGCCGGAGACGGCCCGCCGACACCGTCGACGGGCCGCCCCGCGATCACGGCCGGGCGGTCACTTGATGACGATCGGGTTGGTGCAGTAGGTCCACCACGGGCTGGCGGGGGGAGTCCAACCGAGCCACTTGAAGCCGCAGATCACGATGCTGTACACCTGCGGCTCGAACTTCGCCACGTTGGTCTTGCCCTGCGAGGCCTCCAAGGTCCCGGCCTCGTCTCCGTTCCAGGACTTCGTGACATGGACGATGCCCTTGTCGAAGTTGCCCTTCTCGGTGTACATCCAGATCCAGCCGCTGGAGCAGTTGTCCACCTGCACCTGGATGTTGTCGTAGCGGTAGTACTTGGTGCAGCTGGCCGTGGCGGCGGTGCTCGCTGCGGCCGGGGCGGCAGACACGGTGGTCAGCGCGGCCACGGCGAGGCCCAGGGCGCCCGCGGTCTTCGCCAGCTTGGCCGACAGTATGTTCAAAGTGACAACTCCCATGGTGTGGTGCCGGCATGCCTGCTCTGCTCGCCGGGTGACACCACTCTGTCGCCGCGGTCATACGTGTCACCTCAGTCATTTGACCTCTGACTTTCGGGGCAGTCACATGACTGAGGTGCCGTCGAAGGCCGGGCAGGAGGCCCAGGTCAGGGCTTTGGCATCATGGACCCGCGCCCGGCCGGTCGAGGCCGCGGGCGGATTTCCACGATCCTTCGAGGTGCGGAGCGCATGGCCGGTGTGATGTCACGGATCCTGGACGCGTATCCCGGATCGCTGGACGGGGCGGTCGGCCTGACCCCGGAAGAGATCGCGCTGATCGAGGAGGACCAGGGAGTCACCCTCCCCGAGGACTACCGGGAGTTCCTGGCCCTGGCGGGCGGCGGCGGGTTCCGCGCGTTCCAGGGAGAGTCGTACGAGTTCCCGGAGATCCTGGGCATCAAGGAGTACGCCCGGGACATCCTTGAGGAGGCAGCCCCGGGCGAGTCGCTCGACGGCTGCGTCGTGGTCCTGGGCCACCAGGGCCACATCTACGCCTTCATCGGGCCGGCCGAGAAGGGCGGGAAGGTCTACGAGGTCTCCGAGACCTGCGAGGGCGTGCACGAGTGCGCGCCCTCCTTCGCCTCCTACCTCCTCGGGTACCTGCGGAGATCGTCCCTCGCGGCGCTGCGGGACCCCGCCGCCGGCCGGGCCGCGAAGCGGCGGGGGTCCTGGTGGCGGAGGAGCTTCTTCTCGTAGCCCGCGTCACTCCTTCACTCCTTCACTCCAAAGCGCCACGCCCACCCACGGGTGGCCCTGGACAAGTAGCGACGGGCCGTAGGGGCTGATGAATCTGGTCGCATCCGGCACAGCGAATCCGCGAGTAGATCAAGGAAGGCTCCCCGAATGAAGGTCACTCGAAGACTCTCCGCCATCCTTCTCACCGCCGCCCTCAGTCTCGGCACCGCTGCGGTCCAGCCGGCCTTCGCGGGCGGGGGCGGACACGGGGGCGAGGGCCACGGCTCCTGTGAGGAATACGGATGCCAAGGGCCGGAAGGGCCGGAAGGTCCTCAGGGTCCGGAGGGTCCGACTGGCCCCCAGGGTCCGGAGGGTCCGGCTGGCCCCCAGGGGCCGGAAGGTCCGCAGGGGCCGGCTGGTCCTCAGGGCGTGGAGGGTCCGGCTGGCCTTCAGGGCCTGACCGGTCCCCAAGGCCCGATCGGTCCGCAGGGTCCGGCTGGTCCTCTGGGGCCGGAGGGGCCGACCGGCCCCCAGGGCCCGACCGGTTCCCAGGGTCCGGAGGGTCCGACCGGTCCTCAGGGTCTGGAAGGCCCTCAGGGTCCGCAGGGGCCGACCGGTCCTCAGGGTCCGGAAGGTCCTCAGGGTCCGGAGGGTCCGACCGGCCCCCAGGGCCCGGAAGGCCCTCCCGGAAAGAACGGCGTGTCCGGCCCCAGCATCACGGTGAACGGCCCGACTGTCCCCACGGACGGGGTGAGTGTGGCCACGGCCGTCTGCCCGGCCGGCTACACCGTGGTCAGCGGTGGATACACCTCGGACGGTCCGAACACCTATTCGGGTCCCGGTGAGAAGGGACATCCCAACAGCACCAACACGGGCTGGCAGGTCCCCGCCCCGCTCGACAACACTCCCGGTGCCGGGATCCACGCCTGGGCGATCTGCCTGCCGATCGGCTAGGTTCCGGGCAGGGTCGGTCACGGCCTCGTCGCCGCCCTGGACCAGGGCGGCGAGAGTTCTTTCTCGTACGCCCGAGTCATCACGCTGACCCGGGCGTACGAGGGCGCCACGGCTGCTGCCGGATCAGCCCGTCAGTGCCTCGCGGTGCCGCCAGGCCAGCCGCAGCAGCGCCGCCCCGGCGGGCTGCATCGGTTCGGTGCCGGTGAGGCGGTCCACCTGCTCGGCGGTGAACGGGATACCGGCCGAGCGCCCGGTCGCGTCCTCCAGGCTGACGCGGTGGCCTTCGTCGTTGGTGGAGACGATGTGCCGGAACGTCTCGTCGAACAGGTCGGCGTCGAAGACGGCGACGGTGAGCATGTCGGTGGCGTAGGTCAGCGGGTCCATGCCGAGGCCGAGCCAGTACAGGCGGAGGCTGCCGTCCTCGCGAGCGGCGCCGAGCCTCTTGGCGAACGGCCAGGATGCGTAGTCGATGGGGGCCACGTCGCTGCCGTAGTCCTCCGTGGCGCCGAGGAGTTCCTCGCTCAGCTCGCGGAGGACGGAGCGCCAGAGGTCGAAGTCGTTGGCCTCGTTCCACGGCGCGTCGTGCGAGGCCTGGAACATCCCGACCGGCATCACCTGGTAGAGGCCGCCGCCGCTGGCGACCTTGGCGGGGTCGCGCCAGTGGAGGACGAACTCGGCGTCGCCGGTTCGGCGGTCATGGCGGAGGGTGAGCGTGCTGGTGGCTGTCATGACGGGGCGCCGGGCGAGGTCGGTCGGATCGCCGATGGCGTCCCGGAAGGGGGTGCGCGTGGAGTCGGACAAGGCAACCGAGGCGTACTCGTGAGCGGCGGCCTCGCAGATGTTGATGACGTCGAAGTACTGCCCGCGCCCGAAGGTGAGTACCGGGCCGGCTGTGGAGGTTTCGACGTCCAAGAGGCGGTAGCAGCCGCGGTTCTCGAACAGCTTGGGCTTGGCCAATTCCCGGACGGCGTCAGCGTAGTAGCGGTAGCGCATGCCGTCCTCCCGGAGGGGCCGGATGTGGTCGAGCTCCGACTCGCTGCCGTCCAACAGGGCATCCGGTGCGCTCGGCCGCCAGCGCAGCCGGACGCGCTCCAGGGGTTCGGGCTGGTCGGGAATCCAGTGTCGGAGAGCGAGCAACGGTGTGTTCGGGATCAAGTGCTCAGGCGGATCCTCGGCCAGAATCCGCTTGGTCAACTCGAAGCGGTGATCGTTCAGATAAGCCCGAACCCGCTGCCACTGCTCGTCTGCCACCGGCTCACCCTAGTGCTGCGGCCCGCTCGTCCAGTTCCTCGACACCGGGGACGTCGCGCAGCCGGTAGAGACGGGCTCGCAGGTCGTTCACGGCGTCCTGGACCTTGACGGAACGGATGCCGTCCGCGCAGTCGAGGAAGTCGTTCCAGGAGGTGAGGGCGCCGTCGACGTCGTCCTGGCGGAGGCGGACCGTGCCGAGGTCGGCGAGGACGATCGCGCGGGTACGGCGGCGGTCGAGGCCGTGGATGTCGAGCGCGTGGTGGAGGTGCGCCTGCGCGCTGGTGTGGTCGCCGAGTCGGGCCAGAATCATGCCGGATTCGTGGGCCCACCGGCCGATGCTGTAGTGCGAGGCCCAGGACTCGCCGGGGGCGTCGACGGCACGTTCGATCGAGGTCTGGGAGGCGGCCAGCGCGACGGTAGCGGTGCGACGATCGCCGTCGAGAGCGGCGGCGTTGGCGAGGGTGGCTTGGTAGTAGGCCAGAGCGCGGGGGTTGTCGAGGGTCTTGGCCTGGTCGACGCACTCCTCCGCGATGCGGACGGCCGTGGGCCTGAACCCGAGGTCGATGGCCTGGACGGCGAGACCACGCAGGGCGGTGGCCGCCAACTCGGCATCGCCGGCCTCCGAGGCAAGCCGGAACGAGTGGGCGTAGTACTGCTGGGCGGCGTCCTGATTGCCTTCATCCTGAGCCATCCACCCGGCCAGGTGCACGAGTTGCGCGGTTGCGGCGAACAGCTCCCGGCCGACGACTTCGCTCCAGGTGCCGTCCAGCCAGGGGGCGACGTCGTCATGGAGGTAGCGCACGGCGAGGTGGCGGGCGTGTCCGCCGCCGAGCTCCGCCGCCGCGTCGCCGAGCGACTTCGTCATCTGGCGGATGGCGGCGACTTCGCCCCGCCCGACCTGGACCTTGCCACCAGCCTTGAGCCGCACCCGTCGTAGGACGGCGTCCGGGTCGGGCAGACCCAGCGCCGCGAGCGCGTACGCACTGGAGGCGGCCATGAATCCCCGGCGATCCACCACGTCCCTCCGGCTCAGCTCGATGACGGACTCCACGGTATCTCCAGCGCCGGTCTCACCCTGCTCAGTTGGCGGGCTGCTCACGCTCCCTGCTGGATCGATGCCCAGCCGTGCCGGCGGCCGATTCCCTCGATCGGTTGCGGGCCGCGCTCGGCGAGAAGCCGATGTGAGACCGGCTATCGGCGCGCTCCCTCGGGCCAGAGCACCTCGACCGGCATGCCTCGCCGATGTGCGTACGCGACGACGTCCGCCGTCCCGCCCAGGCCTCGGGCGGGGAGGCCGTCCCAGACGGCGAGGAGCTTGTCGATGTGGTTCACGAGGAGTTCCCCGCCCGCCAAGTGGGCGGGCTCGTCGGATTCGACGTGGCCGGTGCGGTGGACGGCGGCGGCGCGGTCGAACAGCCGGTCGTAGGTCGCGTGGTGCCACTCCGGGAGACCGTCCCGGTACCGGTCGGCGGGGACGATGGCCTCAAGACGCGCGCCCCGCTTGAGCGCGATCTCGGCCAGCCAGGAATCCGGCCCGTCGGCGATGCAGGACACGACGGTGAGATCGGACGGGGCCTCGTGTGAGAGGGCGTCGTGGAGCAGTCGGCGGACTTGGGCCTCAAGCTCGGCTGCCAGCCCACGGTGGCCCGTGATTCCGATCCGCATGACGTTCCCCCCTAGAGATAGACGCCGTGAAGGCGCTCATCGAACTCCCTCACCACCTTGGGCGGTGAGGTGGTGCTGAACGACCGTCGAAGCGCGCGGCCTCTCTCGACGATTCTCCCCGAACGGTAATGGAGTCCGATCTCCAGAGCCTGCGTGGCGAGGGCGAACCCGGCTTCGATCCGTCCTGCTGAGAGTTGGCCTGCGGCGATGTCCAGCAACAGCAGCGCACGCTGCTTCGGGTGGCCGAGGGCGGGAACCGAGCCCGCGCTCTCCGAGATCCACTCGGAGAGTCCGAGCTTGGCGCCGCAAGTAGCCCTGAACGACGCGATTTTGGATTCGGTGAAGCTGAACACCCAGGGCCACGGCGGTGGTTCCGCTGCCCGGTCGGCCTGGATCGCGGCTCTGCTGCGAACCAACGCGCGGTCGGCACTCCGCCGGTCTCCTGCGGCCGCGTGCCCGAGGGCTTCCACCGACGAGAGCCATGCGTCCGCGACGGGTGGGCTGTCGGGTTTCAGGAACGTCCGGGCGCGCCGGGTCAGGCCGAGTGCCTGGGCCGCGTTGCCCGCATGGGCCTCGAATTGCGCCAGGCTGCCGACCTGGTAGGCGGCCAGGAGTGGGTTTCCTCCGGATTGTGCGGCCTTGAACGCAGCTCCGTAGAGAGACCGCGCTGATCCTTGGTCCCCCATGTCCCATACCAGCCAAGCGGCCAGGCTCGCCGCCTCGCTCGCGACGGCGGCGAGCCTGACGCGCTGGGTACCGCTTGGCGCTGCACCGGCCAGTCCCTGAATCAGGCGTAGGTGGGAGTGGACCACGCCGGAGAGGTCCCGTGAGGGAGTCGAGCCATCGAGGCGGCGGAAGGCGGTCGTGGCGGCTTGGAGCGCGTTGGGCTGCTGTTCTGCTTCATCGGAGGGACCCGTGGCGGCCGCGAGAGCCGGAACTGCCGCGATTGCCGCTGCTGATCCCAGGAATTGACGCCTTTCCACATTCCGCGCCAGGGTCGGACTCTGAACCGGGGAGTCGGCGAGGCCGAGCAAGGTCGGCGGAATGCCCAAGTGATGTGCCGCGCGCAGCAGTATGTCCATGGGATACGGGTTGATCCCCCGCTTCTCCAGACGTGAGATCGCGGATTGTGACAGTCCACAGGCCTCGCCGAGCTGTACTTGTGTCATGCGCCGGTGAGTTCTGACCAGCTCGATGACCTTGCCGTAGTTCCTGGTCCGGGATGCGTCCCGGACTGCTGCCGAGTTCCAGTTCACCATCGCACCCAACGCTACGAGCCCAGTGGGGCCGAATGGAGCAGTCCGATGCGTCGCCCGCATACCCGTATGCGGGCGGCGCATCATCGATGGTCTCACGAGTGTGATCGATTGTTGACTGACGGTAATTGCTTCGGGTCGTTCGTCGGCGCTTCGGCAGTGAGCCGAGGCGCCGACGGGATGGCCGTGTGTCGGCAGTGTCCCATTGGTCGGCTTGGAGGGTGCACGTGGTGGTCAGTCCGTTGAGTAACGCCCGGTTTCCGGTTCCGGTGGGGGCTGACGCCGTGCCGGGGGCGCGGCGGTTGGTGGTGGCGATCGTGCGGGAGTGGGGTGTGCCGCTATCCGAAGTCGCGTTGGAAGAACTGGAGTTGTGTGCGAGCGAGGTGATCGCGAACGCGCTGGTGCACACGGGGGAGCGGTGTGTCGTCACCGTCCACTGGTGCGGCGGGCGAGTGCGGGTGGAGGTGGCGGACCGGGGAGCGGAGCCGCGCCCCAAGAAGTGTGATGGGGAGTCGACCAGCGGGCGTGGCCTGCTGCTCGTGGAGGCCCTCGCGCACGCATGGGGCTGGTACCCGACAACTGAGGGCAAGGTGGTGTGGTTCGAGTACCCCGAGACCCCCGAAGCGCCGTGCCCCACGTACGGGTGGGGCGCGGCGTTCGATGTCCATGTCCTCGGCCGGGAGCGCGACGGCGGCGAGGAAGCCCCGGCTCCCCAGGGGGCGGGGAGCCGGGGCGCGCTGTCACGCTGTCACGCGACGGCGGTCACTCAGTTGCCGATCGCGCCGCCGCCGACGGCGTCGCCGGCCGGGCACTCCAGGGCGAAGTTGTGCTGGCCGCTGAAGTAGGCGGTGGAGATGTACCGGTAGCCGTCCGAGCAGTCGACGAAGACGCGGTAGCTGCTGCCGTTACAGGTCTCGTAGAACCACGGCCCGTCGAAGGCGTAGTTCCAGCAGTTGAGGTCCAGCGGCTTGGGGCCCGAGTTCTTGCTCACCCCGACGACCGAGTCGGTGGCCTTGGGGCTGTCGGCGGAGGCGGACGTCGCCGGCTTGATCGAGAGCTGCTGGCCCGCGACGGTGACCACCGGCTCCGCCGCGTTGGCGACCGGGCAGAGCCCGCCGACGGCGGTGAAGGCGAGCATCACCGTGGTGCCGATCGTGCCCAGTGTCCTTCTGAATGCCATGTCGTTGCGTTTCCCTTCGAGGAAAGACTGGGGGTTGCTGCATCGACAGGGGGCGCCCGCCTGCGGATCAGCCCTGGATCGCCAGGGCGGAAGCCACGTTAGGCGGGTGGTCCGGAGTGGGCGGGCGGCGCGCCGGGGGATACTCCGTATACGCTTGATTGCTTCGGACCGGTTGCCGGTCAGGCGGTCCGCTGCTCCAGGGTCTCCTTCATGACCTGGGCTCCCTGGGTGACCCGGAGGCGGACCTGTTCGGCCATGTTGTGGGGCAGGACGTCGGTGGTCCAGAGCAGGCGGCACCGGCCGGGCCCCTCGGGGAGGACCTGGAACGAGGCGTGGTGGTGGGTGAGCGGGATCGTGAAGCCCTCGACCGCCGAGTAGGCCAGCCGGCGCAGGTCGTCGTCGACGCCGACGATCAGCTCGCGGATGACCGCGCCGCCGGGCATGGTGAGGTGGCGGGTGTCGCCCTCGATCCGGGTGTCGAGGACGTAGCCGGGGATGAGGCGCCGGTGCACGGCGCCCACATCCCGTACGGCGTCCCAGACTTGGTCCGCGTCGGCTTCGATCGTGATGTCCTGGACGATGGTGGCGATGGTGTCCGTCCCTCTCAGGAGCTGCCGAAGAAGGCGTCCAGGATCCGCTGCGCCGCCAGCCCGGCCGGCAGCGTCCCGGCGCGGACGCCGGCCTCCAACTCCCCGGACAGCCGCCGCACTTCGGGGTTCTCGTGCAGCCGCGCGTAGAGCTGGTCGTGGACCATCGCCCAGGTCCACTCCACCTGCTGGTCGCGGCGCTTCGCCGCCAGCGCGCCCGTCGCGTCCAGCACCTTGCGGTGCTGCTGCAACCGCTCCCAGAGCGCGTCCAGCCCCGCGCCGTCGCGCCCGCTACAGGTCAGCACCGGCGGTGTCCACGCCGCGTCCGGGGCCTGCAACAGCCGCAGCGCACCGGCGAGTTCGCGGGCCGCCGCCTTCGCGTCGGTCTCGTGCGGCCCGTCCGCCTTGTTGACGGCGATGACGTCCGCGAGTTCCAGCACACCCTTCTTGATGCCCTGGAGCTGGTCCCCGGTCCGGGCCAGGCTGAGGAGGAGGAAGGTGTCGACCATCCCCGCCACGGCCGTCTCGGACTGGCCGACGCCCACCGTCTCGATGAGCACCACGTCGTACCCGGCCGCCTCCATCACCACCATGGACTCCCGGGTGGCCTTGGCGACCCCGCCCAGCGTCCCCGAGGTCGGGGACGGCCGGACGAACGCGGCGGGGTCGACGGCGAGGCGTTCCATCCGGGTCTTGTCGCCCAGGATGGAGCCGCCGGTCCGGCTGGACGTCGGGTCGACGGCCAGGACCGCCACCCGGTGCCCGGAGCCGGTCAGCATGGTGCCGAAGGAGTCGATGAAGGTCGACTTGCCGACACCGGGCACGCCCGTGATGCCCACCCGCACCGCGCCGCCCGCGTGCGGCAGCAGCCGCTGGAGCAACTGCTGGGCGAGCGCGCGGTGGTCGGGCCGGGAGGACTCGACGAGGGTGACGGCGCGCGCGATCCAGGCGCGCGAACCGTCGAGGACACCCGTCACGTAGCTGTCGAGGTCGATCGTCCGTGGAGGCATGGGATCAGACCGTCACAGCGCGTGGCCGAGGTCGGCCGCCAGGGACTTCAGCAGGTCGTACGCGGCCTCGGGGATGACCGTTCCGGGCGGGAAGACCGCCGCCGCGCCGGCCTCGTACAGGGCGTCGAAGTCCTGCGGCGGGATGACCCCGCCGACCACGATGGTGATGTCCTCCCGCCCCGCCGCGGCGAGTTCGGCGCGCAGCGCGGGCACCAGCGTCAGGTGGCCGGCGGCCAGCGAGGAGACGCCGACGATGTGGACGTCCGCCTCGACGGCCTGGCGGGCGACCTCGGCCGGGGTCTGGAACAGCGGGCCGACATCGACGGTGAAACCGAGGTCGGCGAAGGCGGTGGCGATCACCTTCTGGCCGCGGTCGTGGCCGTCCTGGCCCATCTTGGCGACCAGGATGCGCGGGCGGCGGCCCTCGGCCTGTTCGAAGCGCTCGACCAGGTCGCGGGTGCGCTGGAGGGGGGCCGACGGGCCCGCTTCGTCTCGGTACACACCCGAGATGGTACGGATCTGGCCGGAGTGGCGCCCGTACACCTTCTCCAGGGCGTCCGAGATCTCGCCGACGGTGGCCTTGGCGCGGGCCGCGTCGACGGCCAGGTGCAGCAGGTTGCCGTCCAGTGAGCCGCCGCGCCGCGGACCGGCCTCGGCGGCCCGGGTCAGCGCGTGCAGGGCGTCCTGGCAGGCGGCCTCGTCGCGTTCCTCGCGCAGCCGGCGCAGCTTCTCGATCTGGCGGGCCCGTACCGAGGAGTTGTCGACCTTGAGCACCTCGATCTGCTCGTCGCTCTCCACCCGGTACTTGTTGACGCCGATCACCGGCTGGCGGCCGGAGTCGATCCGCGCCTGGGTGCGGGCGGCGGCCTCCTCGACGCGCAGCTTGGGGATGCCCGCGTCGATGGCCTTGGCCATGCCGCCGGCCGCCTCGACCTCCCGGATGTGCTCCCAGGCCCGCGCGGCGAGGTCGTTCGTCAGCTTCTCGACGTACGCGGAGCCGCCCCACGGGTCGATCACCCGGCAGGTGCCCGACTCCTGCTGGAGCAGCAGCTGGGTGTTGCGGGCGATGCGGGCGGAGAAGTCGGTGGGCAGCGCGAGCGCCTCGTCCAGGGCGTTGGTGTGCAGCGACTGGGTGTGGCCCTGGGTCGCGGCCATCGCCTCGACGCAGGTGCGCGTCACGTTGTTGAACACGTCCTGGGCGGTGAGCGACCAGCCGGAGGTCTGCGAATGGGTGCGCAGCGAAAGGGACTTGGGGTTCTTCGGGTCGAACTGCTTGACCAGCTTGGCCCACAGCAGCCGGGCCGCGCGCAGCTTGGCGACCTCCATGAAGAAGTTCATGCCGATCGCCCAGAAGAACGACAGCCGCGGCGCGAAGGCGTCCACGTCCAGCCCCACGTCCAGGCCCGCGCGCAGGTACTCCACCCCGTCGGCGAGGGTGTAGGCCAGCTCCAGGTCGGCCGTCGCGCCCGCCTCCTGGATGTGGTAGCCGGAGATGGAGATCGAGTTGTACCGGGGCATCTTCTGCGAGGTGTACGCGAAGATGTCCGAGATGATCCGCATCGACGGCTGCGGCGGGTAGATGTAGGTGTTGCGGACCATGAACTCCTTGAGGATGTCGTTCTGGATGGTCCCCGCGAGCATCGTAGGCGGTACGCCCTGCTCCTCGGCCGCGACGATGTACAGCGCGAGGATCGGGAGCACGGCGCCGTTCATGGTCATCGACACGGACATCTTGTCCAGCGGGATGCCGTCGAACAGCTGGCGCATGTCGTAGATCGAGTCGATCGCCACGCCCGCCATGCCGACGTCGCCGGTGACGCGCGGGTGGTCGCTGTCGTAGCCGCGGTGGGTCGGCAGGTCGAAGGCGACCGACAGGCCCTTCTGGCCGGCCGCGAGGTTGCGGCGGTAGAAGGCGTTGGACTCCTCGGCGGTGGAGAAGCCGGCGTACTGGCGGACGGTCCACGGCTGGTTGACGTACATGGTCGGGTACGGCCCGCGCAGGTACGGGGCGATGCCGGGGTAGGTCTCCAGGAAGTCGAGCCCGGCCAGGTCGGCGCCGGTGTACAGCGGCTTGACGCCGATGCCCTCGGGGGTGTCCCAGAGCAGCTCGTCGACGTCCTTGCCGGTGGACTGCCGCCAGGCGGACCGCCACTGGGCCTCGGAGCCGTCGGCGCCGGCGCCGGCCAGCCCGATTCCGGTGAAGTCGGGGATCATCGGTCCGCTCCGATCTGGTCCAGCAGGGAGGTGAGGACGGCGACCGCGTCCCCGCCCGCGTAGATGAACTCGTCCACTCCGGCGGGCACTTCGGCGAGCCGACCGGCCAGCAGCACCCGCGTGGCGCCGGAGGCCTTCAGGGCCTCGGCCACCGCGGCGGCGTGCTCGGCGTACAGGGCGTCGCTGGAGCAGAGGCAGGCGACGGTGGCGCCGGAGGCGGTGAACGCCTCGGCGAAGGCCGCCGGGTCGACGGACTCGAACGGGACCGTCGCGATGCCGCCCGCCTGGAACAGGTTGGCGGCGAAGGTGGTGCGCGCGGTGTGCGCGGAGGCGGTGCCGATCGAGGCGAGGAAGAGGGAGGGGCGGGCGCCGCTCGTGGCGAGGTGGGCGTCCGAGCGGTCCCGCAGCGCCTCGTAGGCCTCGGCGCGGCGCACCCGCGGCAGTCCGCCGCCGAGTCCGGCCGGGGCCGGCTCGCGGACCAGCGGCTGCTCGTCCAGGTGCGGGAACTCGCTGACGCCGGTGATCGGTTCGCGCCGCTTGGCGAGCCGGACGGTGCGCTCCGCCCAGGTGGCGGCGATCCGCTCCTCGACGAGGCCGGACTCCAGGCAGGCCCGCAGGCCGCCGGCCCGCTCGATCTCCTGGAACCAGGCCCAGGCGGCCCGGGCCAGTTCCTCGCCCAACTGCTCGACGTACCAGGAGCCGCCGGCCGGGTCGATCACCCGGGCCAGGTGGGACTCCTCCAGCAGGATCGCCTGGGTGTTGCGGGCGATCCGGCGGGCGAAGGCGTCGGGGAGGCCGAGGGCGCTGTCGAAGGGCAGCACGGTGACGGCGTCGGCGCCGCCGACCCCGGCGGCCAGGCAGGCGACGGTGGTGCGCAGCATGTTCACCCACGGGTCGCGGGCGGTCATCATCACCCGGGAGGTGACGGCGTGCTGACGCTGCGCCGAGGCCTCCGGGGAGGCGCCGGACACCTCGGCGACGCGGGCCCAGAGGCGGCGCGCGGCGCGGAACTTGGCGATGGTCAGGAACTGGTCGGCGTCCGCCGCGTAGCGGAACTCCAGCTGGCCGAGCGCGGCGTCCACGGAGAGCCCGGCGGCGGTCAGCGCGCGCAGGTAGGCGACGCCGGTGGCCAGCGAGCAGCCCAGCTCCTGGGCGGGGGAGGCGCCGGCCTCGTGGTACGGCAGGGCGTCGACGGTGAGTGCCCGCAGGCCCGGGTACCCGGCGGCGCAGCGGGCGGCCAGCGCGGTGGCCTCGGCGAGGAGGGCGTCGGTCGCGGTGGCGGGGCCGGTGCGGGCCCGGAGGCCGAGCGGGTCGGCGCCGAGGTTGCCGGCGGCGGCGCCGGGGGAGACCTCGCGCTCCTCGTACAGGGTGAACAACCGCTCGGCGGCGGCGGTGAATTCGGGTCCGGCGTCGAGCACCACGGCGGCCAGGTCCAGGTACACCCCGGTCAGCGCCTCGGGCAGGGCGTCCACCGGCAGGCCGGCGCCGCCCAGCTCCAGCCAGAGCGAGCCGACGCCGTGCTCCAGGTCGGCCAGGACGGCCTCGTTGGCGCGTCGGCGGTCCGGGTCGGCGTGGCGCTGGCGTACGTCCCACCCGGCGACCGCCGAGCCCTGCGGCCGGCCGCCGCGGACGAACGGCGGGAAGCCGGGGTAGCCCGGGTCCTCGGCGGTGTCCTCGGCGGTGTAGAGCGGGCGGGCGCTCAGCCCGTCCTGGAGCCGGGTGGTGAGCGCCTGCTCGGCGGCGGGGCCGTCCTCGGGCTGGGCACCGGACTTGCGCAGCACGCCCTGGACGAGCTGCTGCCACTGCTCACGGTGCGCGGCCGGGAACTCGGCTGCGAGGGGGAGCCCTTCGGGCGGGACCTTCATGTGCGCAGGTTAGCGCCGGTTCGCGGGGCCGCAGGAGGGGAATTCCGTGTGACCTTTCCCTCGATCGGGCTGGTCGGAGCACTTTCCCTGGTGGGGAGTGTCAGGCGTGCGCGGGGCGGCTGACACCAGGGGTGGATAGGGGTGCCAGGGAGGGGGTCCGGACGGCGTCGAGGGTGCCCGGGCGTGTCCGGTCATGTCCGATCCTGTCCGGGTCAACGCCGATGGGACGGAAAGCGATCGATGTCCCGTCATGTTCCCGATGCTTCATGATCAGGGGGATTGCGGAACCCGGGCCCTCATCTATTAAGTTACTTCGAAGAAGGTGGGCGGGGCAGCACCCCCCCGTTGCTCGTCCTGCCCGCCTTCGTCGTCCCCCGATTCCCCCGAAGGAGAGCCGAGCTCCATGGGAAAGCGCCGCAAGCCCAGCCCCCCGAGCCGGGCCCGCATGGCCGTCCTCACCACGGCCATGGCGGCCGGCGGCGCGGTCCTCGCGTCCGGTACCGCGCACGCCGAGCCGACCCCGAGCCTCGCCTCCGTCAAGGAACAGGTCGACCAGCTCAACGAGCAGGCCGAGCAGGCCATCGAGAAGCACAACGGCTTCCAGGAGAAGCAGCAGAAGCTCCAGGCCGAGGCCAACCAGATCCAGGAGAAGGTCGCCCGCGGCCAGGAGGCGATGAACGAGCTGCGCACGCGGCTCGGCGCGGTCGCCGCCGACCAGTACCGCACCAACGGCATCGACCCGTCGGTCCAGCTGATGCTCGACTCCGACCCGTCCGCCTACCTGGAGCGCGCCGCGGTGCAGAACCAGGTGTCCGACTCCCAGGCGAACCTGCTCAAGCAGGCCCAGGACGAGCAGCGCAAGCTCGACCAGGACCGCGCCGAGGCGACGGCCACCCTGGCGTCGCTCGACTCGGTGGGCACCCAGCTGGCGGAGCAGAAGAAGGACATCCAGGGCAAGCTGGCCGAGGCCCAGACGATGCTGAACAAGCTCAGCGCCGAGGACCGCGCCAAGATCAACGCCCAGCAGAGCGCCGAGAAGGCCAAGGCCGAGGCCCAGCAGGCCGCCTCCGCCGCCGCCTCGGAGGCCAAGGACCGCGCCTCGCGCGGCGCCGAGCGCCCGGACATGAGCGCCCCGGTGCCGGCCGCCAGCGGCCGGGCCGCCGCCATCATCGCGTTCGCCCAGGCCCAGCTCGGCAAGCCGTACGGCTGGGGCGCGACCGGCCCCAACAGCTTCGACTGCTCCGGCCTGACCGGTGCCGCCTACCGCGCGGGGGGCGTCAAGCTCTCCCGGATGTCCCAGGACCAGTGGAACGACGGCCCGCACGTCGACCGCGCCAACCTCCAGCCCGGCGACCTGGTCTTCTTCTACAACGACATCCACCACGTCGGCCTGTACATCGGCGGCGGCAAGATGATCCACGCCCCGCGCACGGGCAAGAACGTCGAGGTGCTGCCGATCTCGGCGATGCCCTACATGGGTGCCGTCCGCCCGGCCTGACCTGACGCG
>NZ_JBHUAF010000105.1:0-23113 GCF_042789895.1 Kitasatospora sp. NPDC056783 | reverse complement strand
TGTCGGAACCCCCCGCCCTCCCGAGCCGCCCCGGCCTCCCGAGGCCCGGGGCGGCACCCCGGGGCGGCACCCCGGCCCGGCTCCCCGCACCCGCTGCGGGGGGCCGGGCCGTCGGCGTTCCGGCGCGGACGGCCCGGCCGGGGGAGGTCCGGAGGAGGGTTCCGGAGGAGGTCCGGGGAGGAGCCGCGCGGGCGGTCCGGTGGAGGCGGGGCCAGGAGGGGCGGCGGGCCCGCTCCGGATACCCCCGTGGGGTCATCCGGGCGATTCGGGGCTCCGGGCCGGGTGCGGCACAATGGAAGGCTGCAAGCCGAATTACTCCCGACGACGCCGGAGCGATCTCACGTGGCGGAATACATCTACACGATGCGCAAGGTGCGCAAGGCTCACGGAGACAAGGTCATCCTTGACGACGTGACGCTCAGCTTCCTCCCCGGAGCGAAGATCGGCGTCGTGGGCCCCAACGGCGCCGGTAAGTCCACCGTGCTGAAGATGATGGCCGGCCTGGACCAGCCCTCCAACGGCGACGCCTTCCTGTCGCCCGGCTTCACCGTCGGCATGCTGCTCCAGGAGCCGCCGCTCGACGAGACCAAGACGGTCCTGGAGAACGTCCAGGACGGCGTCAAGGAGATCAAGGGGAAGCTCGACCGCTTCAACGAGATCGCCGAGCTGATGGCGACCGACTACTCGGACGCCCTGCTGGACGAGATGGGCAAGCTCCAGGAGGAGCTGGACCACGCCGAGGCCTGGGACCTGGACGCCCAGCTGGAGCAGGCCATGGACGCCCTGGGCTGCCCGCCCGGCGACTGGCCGGTCACCAAGCTCTCCGGTGGCGAGAAGCGCCGCGTGGCGCTCTGCAAGCTGCTGCTGGAGGCCCCCGACCTGCTGCTGCTCGACGAGCCCACCAACCACCTGGACGCCGAGTCGGTGAACTGGCTGGAGCAGCACCTGGAGAAGTACAAGGGCACCGTCGTGGCCGTCACCCACGACCGGTACTTCCTGGACAACGTCGCCGAGTGGATCCTGGAGCTCGACCGCGGCCGCGCCTACCCGTACGAGGGCAACTACTCCACCTACCTGGAGACCAAGCAGTCCCGTCTCAAGGTCGAGGGCCAGAAGGACGCCAAGCGCGCCAAGCGGCTCAAGGAAGAGCTGGAGTGGGTCCGCTCCAACGCCAAGGGCCGCCAGGCCAAGTCCAAGGCCCGTCTCGCCCGTTACGAGGAGATGGCGGCCGAGGCCGACAAGATGCGGAAGCTGGACTTCGAGGAGATCCAGATCCCGCCGGGCCCGCGCCTGGGCAGCGTCGTCATCGAGGTCGAGAACCTCAACAAGGCCTTCGGTGAGAAGGTCCTGATCGACGACCTGAGCTTCACCCTGCCGCGCAACGGCATCGTCGGCATCATCGGCCCGAACGGCGCCGGCAAGACCACCCTGTTCAAGATGCTCCAGGACCTGGAGACCCCGGACAGCGGCACGGTCAAGGTCGGCGAGACCGTCAAGATCAGCTACGTCGACCAGACCCGCTCCAACATCGACCCGAAGAAGACCCTCTGGGAGGTCGTCTCCGACGGTCTGGACTGGATCAACGTCGGCCAGGTCGAGATGCCCTCGCGCGCCTACGTGTCGGCCTTCGGCTTCAAGGGCCCGGACCAGCAGAAGCCGGCCGGCGTGCTCTCCGGCGGTGAGCGCAACCGCCTGAACCTGGCGCTCACCCTCAAGCAGGGCGGCAACCTGCTGCTCCTCGACGAGCCCACCAACGACCTCGACGTCGAGACGCTCTCCTCGCTGGAGAACGCCCTGCTCGAGTTCCCCGGCTGCGCCGTGGTCATCTCCCACGACCGCTGGTTCCTGGACCGAGTGGCCACCCACATCCTCGCCTACGAGGGCGACAGCAAGTGGTTCTGGTTCGAGGGCAACTTCGAGTCCTACGAGAAGAACAAGATCGAGCGGCTCGGCGCCGACGCCGCCCGTCCGCACCGGGCCACCTACAAGAAGCTGACCCGAGGCTGACACCCAGCCGTCATGACGGCCCGGCAGACTGCCCTCCGGGGCGGCCTGCCGGGCCGCGGCCCGTCGCCACCGTCCGCCCGCGCACCGCGGGTGGACGGCGGCGGGCGACCGGACACCGAGGAGAACTCCCGTGGCTCGCCACATCTACGCCTGCCCGCTGCGCTGGTCCGACATGGACGCCTTCGGGCACGTCAACAACGTGGTCTTCCTGCGCTACCTGGAGGAGGCCCGGATCGACTTCATGTTCACCCAGGCCGCCGCGGCCGGCGCCGGGGAGTTCGCGGGCGGCTCGGTGGTGGCCCGCCACGAGATCGACTACAAGCGCCCGCTGGTGCACCGGCCGGAGCCGGTCACCATCGAGACCTGGGTGACGAGGATCGGCGGCGCCTCGCTGACCGTCTCGTACGAGATCAAGGACGTCGACGAGGAGGGCCGGGACGTCGTGTACGTCCGGGCGAGCACCGTGGTCGTCCCCTACGACCTGGCCGAGGGCCGGCCGCGCCGGATCTCGCCGGTGGAGCGGGAGTTCCTGAGCCGCTTCATGGACGAAGAGCCCGTCCCCGCCGCCGTCTGACCGCACCCGACGATTCGAGCTGAGCCGCGTTGACCATCACCGCCCGCCTCGTCCTGACCGACACCGGGGAGGCCGCCGACCTCTCCGCCTTCCTGCTGCGCCTGTTGCGCTTCGACAAGGCGGCGGCCGTCCGGCTCCAGGCGGTGGGCCCGGGCGGCGGGGACGGCGTGCTGGCGGTGTTCGGACGGCTGCCGCTGGGTGACTCCGGCGTGCTGGCGATCCGCACGGCCCGGCTGGACGGTCTGGACAAGGCGGTCGACCTGACCGTCTCCGCGGGCCAGTTGCTGGACGGCGTGGACGCCGGGTCGGGCGCCGTCGCGCTGCCCGCGCCGGTGACCGGTCCGGCCTGGGCCGGGCTGCTGCCGCCGCGGACCGGCTGGCGGCCGGTCGGCACCCCGCCGGCGGCCGAGGTGTGCCGCGAACTGATGGCGGCGGTGGGGGAGTTCCGCGAGCGCAGCGAGGCCGTTCCGGTTCACCACCGCACCCGCGCGGTGCTGGACCGGCTGGCGGACGAGGTGTGGTCGCGCCCGGTGTCCGCGCTGCCGGAGCTGCCGCTGCGCGCGGTGCACGCCGCGTACCGGATCGGCTTCCTGAGCCCCGAGGCCCCGCTGACCGTGCACCGCGCGGGCGGCTGGCTGCGGCTGAGCGCCCCGGCGGGCTCGGTGGCGGTGCGGACCGCGGCCGCGCCGGGCGCGGGGCTCGGGCTCAGCCCGGTCCGCTAGACCCCGAAGACCCCCAGGCCCTGAAGACCCCCAGGCCCCGAAGACCCGGGCCCGGGGGCGGCTCAGCCCGGGGTGTTGATCATCGAAGCGGCGGCGTAGACCAGGTAGTCCAGCAGCTGCCGCTCGTGCTCGGCCGGCAGTTCCAGGCTCGCCACGGCCGCCCGCATGTGGGTGAGCCAGGCGTCGTGCGCGGCCTTGTCGACCTTGAACGGCGCGTGCCGCATCCGCAGCCGGGGGTGGCCGCGGTGCTCGCTGTAGGTGCGGGGGCCGCCCCAGTACTGCATGAGGAAGAGCGCCATCCGCTCCTCGGCCGGCCCGAGGTCCTCCTCGGGGTACATCGGCCGCAGCAACTCGTCCTCGGCGATGCCTTCGTAGAACCGGTGGGCCAGCCGCCGGAAGGTCGGTTCACCGCCGACCTGGTCGTAGAAGGTCTCCTCGCTCAACGTGCCTCGCCGGATCTCTCTCACCCGACCATGGTCGCAGACGCCGAGGGGGTCGTACACCGGGACCAAAGGCGTACGACCCCCTCGGGGCGGGTCCGGGCGGCGCCGGTCGAGGACGTCGGCCGCGGACGGCCGGTCCTCCCCGCTCGGTCCTCCCGTCTCAGTTCTCCCGTCTCAGTCCTCCCAGCGGAAGAGCTTCCAGGAGATGCCGGTCAGCACGGCCGCGAAGAGCAGCAGGCCGCCCATGGTCGGCAGGGCGTCCATGACGCCGCCGCCGCGGGTGAGCACCGACTGGGCGGACTCGACCAGGTAGTGCAGCGGCATGACCTGGGAGATGCCCTTCAGCCAGCCCGGGGCACCGTCCAGCGGGAAGAACGAGCCGGACAGGAAGGACATCGGCAGGACGATGATCTGCGAGATGCCGTTGGCCGCCTCCTCGGTCCTGGCGACCGAGCCGGCCAGCAGGCCGATCGACATGAAGGCGAGCGTCGCGCAGGCCACCAGCGGGATGATCAGCCACCAGTCGCCGCTGAGCTTGAGCCCGAAGAAGCTCGTCGCGACCACCAGGAAGACGGTGGTCTGCAGGAAGGCGGTCAGCAGCGAGACCAGGACGCGGGAGCTGATCACGGTGCCGGCGTTGATCGGGGCCAGCCGCAGCCGGCGCAGCACCTTGGACTTGCGCCAGTTGACCAGGGTCAGCGCGGCGCCGAACACCGCGCCGGTGGCGACGGCCCAGCCGAGCAGGCCGGGGGTGAGGAACTGGATCGGCTTGAGCGACTTGTCCTCGACCTGCTGGGAGTCCAGCACGAAGGCCGGCTTCTGGCCGGTGGCCGCCTGGTTGGCGTTCTGGACCACCGAGTTGAGGATGCCCTGGAGCGCGCCGGCGCGGACCTGGTCGGCGGCGGTGTAGCGCAGTTCGAGCTTGCCGTCCGGGCCCTGCTTGATCAGCGCGTCGTAGTCGCCCTTGCGGACCTTCTCCAGCGTGGCGGCCTCGTCGTCGGTCTTCGTGATGGTGAGGACCTTCTCCAGCCCGGCCCGCTCGTCGCCCTGGATCGCGTCGAACAGCTTCACCGCGCCGACCTGCGCCACCTTGGCGTGCGGGCTGCCGGAGCCCTTGGTGACGGTGCCGAAGAAGACCAGGAAGACCAGCGGGAAGAGCAGGATGAAGAACGTCGCGGTGCGGTCGCGCTTCATCCCGAGCAGCATGGCGCGGGACAGGCTCCAGAACGCGCTGACCCGTTCCCGCTCGCCGTCGGCCGGGCCGCCGCTCCGGGCGGTGGCCCGCGGCTCGGTGGGGGTGGTGGCGGTCATGCGCGGAACTCCCGTCCGGTGAGCTGGAGGAAGACGTCCTCCAGGGTGGCGCCGCGCACTTCCAGGCCGCGCAGCGCGTTCTGCTCGGCCAGGACGCTGAGCACCGGGGCCGGAAGGCGGGTGGAGACGGAGAGCGAGACGGTGTCGTCCTCCAGGGTGGCGATGTCCGCGCCGGCCGCGGTCAGCAGCTCGCGGGCCCGGTCGAGCGGGAGCTGGCCGGAGGCGATGCTGATCCGGACGGTGTCGTCGATCTCGCGGATCAGTGCCGCCGGGGCGCCGGTGTGCAGGATCTTGCCGTGGTCCATGATCGAGACGCGGTCGCAGAGCACCTCGGCCTCGTCGAGGTAGTGGGTGGTCAGCACGACCGTGCGGCCCTCGGCGTTGATGTCCCGCAGCAGGTCCCAGAGGTTGCGGCGGGCCTGGGGGTCCAGGCCGGTGGTGGGCTCGTCCAGGAAGACGAGCTCCGGGTCGTGGGCCAGCGCGCAGGCGATCGACAGGCGCTGGGCCTGGCCGCCGGACATCTGGTCGGTCAGCGTCTCGGCCTTGTCGGAGAGGCCGACCCGCTCCAGCATCGCGTCGGCCCGCTTGGGGCCGACCCCGTAGAACGACGCGAAGGTGCGGATGGTCTCCCGGGCCGTCAGTTTCCGGAAGAAAGCGGAAGCCTGGAACTGCACGCCGATTCGCGGCAGCAGTTTCGGATTGCGCGGCCAGGGCGCCATGCCCAGCAGCTCGATCCGGCCCTCGTCCGGTTTGCGGACGCCCTCCAGGATCTCCATCGTGGTGGTCTTCCCGGCCCCGTTGGGGCCCAGGATCCCGTAGAACTCGCCGGCCTCGACAGTGAGGGACACCCCGTCGACGGCCTGCACATCCCCGTACCGCTGGCGGATGCCGTCAGCGGATATAGCAGCAGTCATGTGGCCTGAGCCTAGGGGCTGAGAAGGCTTCTGTGCACATCGGGGACGGCGAATTTGCGGATATTTTGAGGAAGGGTCAAACAAAGCCGGGCCGGGCGGATGTCGAATTCCGCCCGGCCCGGCCGGATTTGTCATCGACCGCCGCTTCGGGAATTTCCCCGACGGATGGTCAGTCGACGGATCGTCAGCCCCGGTGCACGGTGATGGTGGTCCAGGCGCCGATGTGGATCCGGTCGCCGTCGTTCAGCGGCACCGCGGTGTGCGGGGTGACGGGCTCCGCGCCGCCGTTCACGGTGGTGCCGTTGGTCGAGTCCTGGTCCACCAGCACCCAGCTGCCGTCGGCCTGTTCGGCGAGCAGCGCGTGCTGGTGGGAGGCGCCCGGGTCCTCCGGCGGGACGGACAGGTCGATCTCCGGAACGGTGCCGCGGTGCTGGCTGCGCCGCCCGATCCGCAGCTGGCCGCGGCCGGTCAGCGGGATCCGGCGCTCGGGGCAGTACGGCGGGAAGAACAGGCCGGCCGCCTCGGGGCCGCTGCGGGCCATCATGTCGGTGAAGTAGTCCCGGTCGGCCGAGACCACGGCGATCCAGGTGGTCCGCAACGGCTCGGACGGGGCGGCCGCGGCGGGTTCCTGGGGCTGCTGGGCGACGGGCGGGGCGAGGTTGAAGGAGGTGCCGAAGTCGCCGCCGCGGGTGTTCGGGCCGGGGGCGGCCGGGTGGGCGTACACCGGGCCGGAGTCCTCGCGCACCGAGGTGTCGGGGAAGGCGCCCTCCGGTGCGGGCCCCTCCTGCCCGAAGTCGGGCGAGGAGGGCGGGTAGCCGTAGGTGTGCGGGTGCGCGGGGGCCTGCGGCTGCTGCGGGATCGCCGGGGCGACGGCCTGCGGGGCGGCGGGGGGCCGGCCGAACGGGGCCTGCGGCGCGGCCGGGGGTTGGCCGAACGGGGCCTGCGGCTGCGGGGCGCCGCCGTAGGCCGCCGGGATGTTCAGCGGCGGCGGCTGGGCCGGGCCGCCGTGGGGCGCGCCGGCGCCGGGCACCTGGCGGCGCGAGGGCGTGGAGAGGTCGTAGTCGTAGCCGCATTCCTCGCAGAACCGTCCGGTCTGCGGGCTGCGGCAGATCGGGCAGACGGAGAGGCCCGCGGTGAGGCCCTGCGGAGCGGGCGGCGGGTAGGCCCCGGGCGGGGGCACCATGCCGGGGGGCGGCAGCGGCGCTCCGGGCGGCGGGACGGCCGCCTGGGGCATCGGTGGCGGGGGCGGCGGCCCGCCGAAGGCCGCGCCGGCGTGCCCCGGGTGTCCGGTGGGCGCGCCGGGCGCGTGGTCGGCCCCGTGCGCCCCCGGGTAGCCTCCGTGCGCCCCCGGAGTGGGCGCCGGCGGAGTCATCGGGAAGCCGCAGAAGTCGCACCAGTCCTCGGCCTGCGACTCGTGGCCCCTCGGGCAGATCGGCATCAGGTCCCCCTCGTTTCGGGCCGGCTCCGTGCGGCGTCGCGCCGGGGTGCCGGCCCGGTCGCGTCTTCAGCGGTCACTTCTTCACACGTACCGTCTTGGTCGACCGGGTCTCAAGAGTCATCGAGTCGGCCTCGCTCACGTTCTTACGGAACCGAACCGTACCCTCCTTCGGGTCCACCACGTCCACCACCTTCTGGAGCAGCTTGTAGGTGCCCTCGTTCCCGGTCGCGTGGGCGATCCGGACGGCGGCGCCCAGCTTGGAGGTCGCGCGGTCGACGTCCCCGGCCCGGTGGGCCTCCAGGCCCTCCTGGATGGAGGAGGCGAGCTCGGCCTGCCCGGTGTAGTGGGCGACCTGGGGGCTGATCCGGGTGGAGTTGACCAGGTCGTCGGTCCAGACCGCCTTGACCAGGCCCTGGGTGAGCACCTCGGGGGTGCCGCCGGCGACCTGCACGGGCAGCACCAGGCTGATCCGGGCGGCCAGCATCTCGTTGCCGACGGAGGCGGCCGGCACCTCGACGCAGACGTGGTAGTCGCGGCTCTCGTCGCCCCAGGAGCCGGTGGGGTAGTCACCGGCCCGGGGGCCGGCCTCGGTGCGACGGGCGGTCAGGTCCTCGACGGTGGGGGCGACCTGCTTGACGAACCGGACGGTGGCGTTCGCCGGGGTCCAGATCCGCAGCGCGACGTCGGCGACCTGCTTGCCCATGGCGCCGGCCATCATCGAGCGGAAGTCCTCGGCCAGGCCGGAGGGTTCGGCGACGATGTCGGTGGTGCCGAGCAGCGCCGAGGAGATCTTGCGCAGTTCGTCGATCCGCCAGTCGGTGCCGACGCCGCGGCAGTCGGCGGTGAAGTGGCCGGTCACCCGCTCGACGGTGCGGGCCAGGTCCTCGGCCGACTCGTGCTCGTTGTTGCCGTCGGTGAGCAGGATCGCGTGCCGCAGGGCGATGTCGCGGCGGGTGAGGAAGAGCCGGTCGGCCTCGGCCAGCCAGGTGCCCATCGCGGTGCCGCCGGCCGCGGTGAGGCGGCGCAGCGCCTCCTTGGCCTGCGCGCGGGTGGCGGCGGAGGCGGTGGCGAGGGTGCCGTCGCCGGGGTAGATGTCGCGGGCCTCGTGGGTGCCGGCGACCACGGCGAAGGCGGTGCCGTCGCGCAGCGCGTCGATGGCGGCGGCGGTGGCCTCGCGGGCACCGTTGATCTTGGTCTTGGGGTAGTCCATCGAGCCCGAGCAGTCCACCAGGATGACCACGGCCGCCGACGTGCCCGTGCCCGTGGAGCCGGCGTCGGAGATGCCCAGCGGCCGGCCGCCGGAGGTGCCGCCGCCGGTCGCGGTGACGGTGACGATGGCGTTGACCTCGCGGGCACCGTCGGCCAGGTACTCGTTCTGGAAGATCTCCACGTGGAACCTGGGCAGGTTCGGCTTCGCCAGTGTTGCCATGGGGCGGTCGGCTCCCGTCGGGTGAGGGGGTGGACGTGCTCAGGACGGTGGGGCGGCCCGCCGGGCGGGCCGGCGGGCCGGCGGGCCGTGTCGCCGGAGCGTCCGGCGGCGGGGCGGGTCAGTCCGTGCGGCGGCCGCTGACGGCGGGACGGGCGGGACGGTCGGCGGCGCGGGCGGGGCCGGGGGCAGCGGGGCGGCGGGGGAGCCGATCACCGGGAGGTCCGGCAGGGTCGGCTCGTGGTCCTCGTCCTCCTCCGCGGCCGGGCGGGCGGCCGGCTCCGCGGTGACGATCGGCAGGTCCAGCGCGGTCGGGGTCTGCTCGGCCTCCTCCAGGGCGGCGGCCGGCGGGTCGATCGGCAGCACGGCGACGGTGATGTTGTCGTGGCCGCCGGCGGCCACCGCGAACTTCACCAGGGTCTGCGCGGTGGCGAGCGGTTCGGTGCGGGCGTCCCGGCGCACGTAGTACGCCAGGTCGGTGGCCGCCTCGGCGTAGTTCCACAGCCCGTCGGTGCAGATCAGCACCACCCCGGGGACGTGCGGGGTGAAGTCGAGGGTGTGCGGCACGACCTCTTCGGCGTCGGCGCCGAGCCAGCCGGTGATGGCGTGCGCGCGGGGGTCGGCGTAGGCCTCGGCCTCGCTCATCAGCCCGGCCTCGACCATCCGGGCGGCCCAGGAGTCGTCCTGGGTGAGCCGGAACGGCTCGGCGGCGGCGCGGTCGTCCGGGATCCAGTACGCGCGGGTGTCGCCGACCCACCCGATGGTGACCCGTCCGCCCGCGGCTATCGCGCTGACGTAGGTGCAGGCGGGAGCGTTGAGGTCGGGCCGGGCGGGGCCGGCCCCGTCGGTGGCGAGGTCGGCGACGGCCCGGGCGGCGTCGGCGATGGCCCGGCGCATCGCCTGGTTCGGGTCCTGGCCGGCCTCCAGGGAGGTCAGCAGCGATTCGGAGGCGGCGTCCACGGCGGTCTCCGAGGCCTCGTCCGGGCGGTCGGAGGAGGAGACGCCGTCGCACACCACGGCGACCACGACCGGCTCGCCGCCGGGCAGCGAGGTCGCGGCGACGGTGAAGGAGTCCTCGTTGCGGTGGTGGCGCACGCCGCGGTCGCTGACCCCGGCGACGCCCCCGAGGGACTTCTCCATGTGGTCGCGCGGGCGCGGCTGGGCGCCGCCGCAGCCCTCGCAGTAGCCGTCCGGGGTGACCCGCGGCTGCCCGCAGTGCACGCAGACCGGCCCGCGTGGCGACGGTACGCCCTCACCGCGGGCGGCGGCCCAGCTCGCCGGCATCGTGCCGGGGGCCGCCCGGCCGTCCCGGCCCGTCCCGCAGGAGCCGCAGTAGGCGTCCTCCGGGTCCATCGGCTCCGAACAGCTCGGGCACTCGGTCTGCTGCGGCATCTGCTACACCCACGTCCTGGGGCGGGCACGGTTGGCCCGCTCCACCATCTCGATCCTCGTCTCCGCCCGGTCGGCCAACCGGGCGAGTACCCGGTAGGACTGTTCCAGGGCGAAGCGCAGTTCCCGCTCCTGTGCGGGACGTCCCAGGACCACCGGTTCGCCGGCCCGCCCGGCGCCGGCCGATCCGGCGCCGAGCCAGCCGAGGGCCGCGCCGAGCACCTCGACGGAGAGCTCCTCGCGGCGGCGGTCGTCCAGCCGCAGCGCGGTCAGCTGCGCGGAGCTCGCGTCGAGGTCGGCGGCCAGCTCGTCGGTGGGCGGGCGCTCGCGCAGCCGGGCCCGGACGGCGGCGATCCGGGCGGCGGTGTACTGGTTGGAGGTGGCCGGGACGGACTCCAGGACGCGCACCGCGCCGGCCCGGTCCCCCTCGGTCAGCCGGACCCGGGCCAGCCCGAAGGCGGCGCTCAGGTAGGCGTGGTCGGTGGCCCACACGAGCCGGTAGAACTCGGCGGCGTCGCCCCGGTCGCCGAGCAGTTCGGCGCAGATGGCGAGGGCCAGCTTGGGGGCGGCCTCGCCGGGGAAGGCGTCGTAGACCGCGTCGAAGGACTCGGCGGCGGCGGGGGCGTCGGCCCCGGCCAGTGTGACCAGGCCGCGGTACCAGACCACCCGCCAGTCGTCCGGGTGGTCGCGTTCCAGTCCGGCCAGCTCGTCCGCGGCCGTGCCGTGGCGGCCGAGTTCGAGCAGGGCGCGCAGTCGGCGCAGTCGGCTCTCGACCGAGACGGCGGGGGCGCCGCCGAGGGCGACGAGCGCCTCCTCGGGGTCGGTGGCGAGCAGGGTGGCGAGGAAGCCCGCGTTGGGGTCGCCCGGGTCGATCCGGGGGACGGGCAGTGCGAGGGCGGCGGCGGCCGGGTCCAGCGGGGCCACCAGCAGTCGGCCGGTCTGCTCGGTGGGCAGCACCAACTCGTTGTCCACGACGCGCAGTTCGGGGCCGAACAGGGTGGACGGCGCGGGCCGGGGCCGGTCGTCCTGGAGGGCGAGGACCTCGCGCAGCACGCCGGTCAGCTGGTCGGCCATCTCCTCGGCGGAGGCGAAGCGGCGGGCCGGGTCCGGGTCGGTGGCGCGTACCAGGAAGCGGTAGTACGACTCGTACCGGGCGAAGACCTCGACGTGCTCGGGGCCGGGCAGCGAGTCGCGGTAGGTGGTGCTGTAGCCCTGGAAGTCGAAGGTGAGCACCGCGAGGGTGCGGGCCACGGTGTACAGGTCGGAGGCGACGGAGGGGCCGTCGGTGGCGATCTCCGGGGCCTGGTAGCCGATGGTGCCGTAGATCGGGCCGTCGTCGTCGGACCGGCGGACCGCGCCCATGTCTATGATCTTGAGCGTGTCGCCGCTCTGGATCACGTTGTCGATCTTGAAGTCGCAGTAGACCAGGCCCCGGCCGTGCAGGTAGCCCAGGGCCGGCAGCGCCTCCAGCGCGTACGCGATCGCCTGCTCGACGGGCAGTGGCGCGCGCCGGTCGTCCGGGGTGCGGCGCTCGTTGGCGATGTCCTTGAGCGACTTCCCGCCGACGTACTCCATCACGATGTAGCCGTCGGTGGAGCCGGTGCGCAGGTCCGGGTGCTCGGCGAAGTTGATGATCCGGACGATGTTCGGGTGGTCCACCTCGGCCAGGAAGCGCCGTTCGGCGACGGCCGCCGCGAGCGCGTCCTCGTCCCCGGTGTCCAGCAGGCCCTTGAGCACCACCCACTTGTCGTTGACCCGCCGGTCCACCGCCAGGTAGATCCAGCCGAGCCCGCCGTGCGCCAGACAGCCCACCACCTCGTACTGCCCGCCGACCAGGTCGCCGCGCTGGAGCTTGGGCGTGAACGAGTACGGTGTGCCGCACTTGGTGCAGAAGCCGTCCGGGCGGCCCGGACGGCCGTTCTTCTCCCGGCCGACCGCGGCGTCGCACTTGGAGCAGAACCGCTTGCGCTCGGGCACCTCGGGGTTGGCCAGCACCGCCCGGGCCGGGTCGGCCGCCTCGACGGTCGGCACGGTGACCAGGCCGGCGCCCAGCCGGTTGCGGGTGCCCGCCGTGCCGGTGCCCCGGGTGGAGCGCACCGAGAGGGAGCGGCCGCTGCCGGTGCGGGTCGAGCGGTGCGAGCGGGAGCGGCCGGACAGCGAGCGGGCCGAGCCGGTGCGGGCGGAGCGGCCGTGGCCGGAGCCGTTGTGGCCGGTGTCCGGGGTCACCCGGGCGGAGGGGACGTACGGCTGGGTGAGGCCGGTGTCGTCGCCGTCTCCCGCGTGGCCGGTGCCGCCGGTGGGCGGGGTCAGGCCGCACTCGTCGCAGTAGCCGTCGGGGTCGATGGTGCCGGAGCAGTCGCGCGGGCAGGACGAGCCGGGGCCGGCGGCCCCGGGGGTCGCCGCCGCCTCGGAGATCCCGGTGGTCCCGGCCGTCGAGGCGGTCCCGGTCGTCGAGGTGGTCCGGCCCGCCGGGGCCAGCCCGCACTCGTCGCAGTAGCCGTCGGCGTCGATCCCGCCGCTGCCGGAGCACTCCGGCCGTTCGCACCTCTCGCCCATCACCCTCAGCCCCCCTGGACCTGTCCGTCGGCCGGCGCCCGGCCGGCCGCCTCCTGAGCCTGCCCGCCCTCGGCCTCGGCCTGGGCCGGACGCAGTGACTGCTGGAACCGGGCCACCGCGGCGGCCGCCGCCCGCAGGTCGCACGGCGCGCTCCACAGCAGCCAGCGCGCCTTCTCGTACCGCTCGATCACTTCCGGGTCCTCGGAGACCCGCAGCCGGGCCGCCATCGCCTTGTAGGCGTCCAGCCGGCCGCGCAGCTCGGCCCGGACGGCCAGCGGCTGGGTCACCTCGGTGAGCGATTCCCGGGCCCGGCCCAGCTCCTTGGCGGCGGCGTCCTCCAGTGCGTCCAGCAGCGGCGCCAGCCGGCCCCACTGCCCGGCCTGGCGCAGCTCCAGCGCGGCGACGATCCGTTCGCGCAGCGCCGAGGCGGGCCCGGGCACCGCGGGGACGTCGCTGGCCGCTATCTTCGCCAGCACCTCGCCGCGTGCCCGGCGGGCCTCGGCCAGGGTGGCGTCGGCCCGCTGGAGCAGGTCGCCGACGCCCTGGAGGCGCTCCTCGGCCTCGTCGCGCAGCCGCAGCAGGTCCTCCAGCTCCAGCCGGACGCCGTCCAGTGCCCGCCCGGCCCGGTCGAACCGCTCGGTGTCCACGACCCCGGCCGGGCCGGCGAAGGCCGAGCCCTCCGGGACGGTGCCGCGCTGGGCGGGCACCCGGGCCGGGCGCCACAGCGCCAGCGGGTCCGCGTGGACCTCGGAGCGCAGTTCGGAGAGGTCCTTCTCGATCCCGGTCAGGTCGTCGGCCAGCGGGTGGCCGCCGACCCGGACGCCGAGCGAGGCGGCCAGGGTGCGCACCCGCTGGAGCTCGGCCAGCAGCAGGTCGATCCGGGCCGGCAGCGCCGACCAGACGGCGTCGGCGGCGCTGACCACCTCCAGCACGGTGGCGTACCAGGAGTTCATCCGGGTCATCAGCGCGTCCAGGCTGACCCGCTCGACCAGCCTGGCGGGCGCGCCGAGCAGCTGCGGGGCGTCCGGCACCGCGCCGCCCGGGACGGTCACCGCGTCGCCGGTCAGCAGTTCGCTCAGCTCGGCGAGTTCGGGCGCTCCGGGCTTGGCCTTGCGGGCCCGGACCGCGCGCGCCGAGGCCAGCGCCTCGGAGTAGCGGTCGAACAGCGCCCACAGCAGCGGCAGGCCCTTGCCGGCGACCGACCAGCGCTCCAGGGTGCGCCCGGACAGCTCGGCGCCGTCCAGCAGTCGCAGCCCCGGGTGGTCCTGGAGGGCGAGCAGCGCGGACTCGACCGCGTCCCGCTCCGCGCCGAGGCGGGCGAGCGCGCGGTCCACCTCCTCCCGGCTCAGTACCGGGCCAGCCGATGCCGCCACCGCCGTGTCCTTCCTTCCTCGCGTGCGATCCCGACCTGCCGGGGATCCCCGGCGCGCGGTCCCACGACAACCCCCACGTCCACCACCGGTCTCCCCGTGGTGATCGTCCCGAACCCTAGCCGGTGGCCGTCCGGGCGGAGCGGGCGCGGGGCGTCAAGCCGCCGTCAACGCCCCGCTGACGGGCCGTGCGCTACCTCTCCCGCGCCCCTTCCGACGCTGCTCCCCGTCCGGGGCTCAGCGCGAGCCCGGCCAGTAGCGGTCGGCCTCATTGAGCATGTACGGCTTGAGCCAGTGGTCGTACGAACGGGCCCAGTCGCCGCGCGCGTAGTAGTCGGCCAGCACCTGGTTGACCCGGGCGGTCAGGTCGGTGCTGTCCTTCAGCATGGCGACGCCGATCACCTCCGGCTGGGCCTCGCCGTCCACGATCCGCACGGTCTGGTCCTGCGCCGCCTGACCGGCCGCCAGGCCGTTGTCGGTCATGGTGGCGTCGACCTTGCCGAGCTGCATCAGGACCAGGCAGTCCAGCTGGTTCTCCACCGTGACGATCTTCCGGGCGGTCTTCTTGTCCTTGACCACGTTCAGGGCGGTGGAGCCGTCGGCGGCGCAGACGGCCTTGTCCTTGATCGCGTCGTCGACGTTCTTCGCCGGGGAGGCCTTCTGCACCAGGACGCGCTGGCTGATGTCGAAGTACGGCTTGGAGAAGGCGACGTCCTCCATCCGCGTGCAGTTGATCGTCATGGTGCGGACGACCAGGTCGACCCGGCCCTTCTTGATGGCGTCGATCCGGTCGGCGGTGGCCACCGGCTTGAGCACCACCTTGTCCGGGTCGCCCATGACGGCCGTGCCGATCGCCCGGGCGAGGTCGATGTCGAAGCCCTCGATCTGGCCGGTGTTCGGGTTGCGGGCGCCCCAGCGGTAGCTGTTCTGGTCCACGCCGATCACCAGGCTGCGCTTGGCCTTGATGGCCCGCACGGCCGGGCCGTCGTCGGTGCTCGGCGGCACGCTCTTGTTGACGTCGCAGTTGTCGGCGGTGCCCTGCTGCTGCCGTTCCTGCTGCTCCAGCCGGACGGCGCCGGCGGTGGCGGGCGCGGCGCCGACCGGGCCGCCGCCGGCGAGCACCGCCGCGCCGGCCGCCAGCAGGGCCAGCGCGGCCGCGGGCCTGGTCCTTCTCGTGAGTCCTCTGTCGCGCATCGGCTCGTCTCTCCCCCTCTGCCCGTTACCGGTACTCGGCCAGTCGCCGGCCCAGGCCGCGCAGCGCGGCGGCCGCGGCCACCAGGCCGAGCAGGGCGGCGGCGACGGCGGCGGTGCGCAGGTCCCCGCCGGTGCCCTTGGCGGCCCGCTCGAAGCGGGCCTGTTCGAGGTCGGCGGCCTGCGCGAGCGCCTTGTCGGTGGCGTTGAAGTAGGCGTCGGCGGTGTTCGCGTCGCCCTTGGCCGTCACGGTGGCGTCCAGGGCGCCCTGGTAGTCGGCTTCTCCCACCTCCAGCTTCCGGGCGGCGTCGTGCCGTTCGTTCCACGCGCGGAACTGCTTCGAGGCCTCCTGGAGGCTCGGCTTGGCGGACTCCGGCGCCTGCGCGAGGGCGTTCGTCAGCGAGCCGGTGGCGCGGTCGGCGTCCAGGCCCTTGACGGCCTGCGCCCACTGGTCGGCGTACTTGGTGGTCGAGCCGCGGGCGACGAAGTGCAGGTCCTCCGCCAGCCGGGCGGTCAGCACGCCCGCCCGGGCGGAGTTGAGCGCCCGCAGCGGGTCCGCGCCCTCGTGGGCGCTGCGGTGGAGCGCCGAGTCGGAGGCCAGTCCGGTGGCGGTCAGCCAGAGCGCGCCGGCCAGCACGGCGGCGGTGGCGCCCAGCAGTCCGATGTTGAACACCCGGTTGGTGCGGCGGAACAGCGTCAGCTGCACCCAGGCCAGCGCGGCCAGGGTGACCAGCGCCAGGCCGTACGCGGCCCAGGGCGGCGTCTCGGCCTCGGCGTAGTCGGCGGCCAGTTCCTCGTTCTCGGCGGCGGCCAGCTCGGCGGCGGCCGGGAGCAGCACGGTCTGCATCTGCTCGGAGGCGTACCGCAGATAGGCGCCGCCGAGCGGGATGCCCTGCCGGTTGTCGGCCCGGGCCGTCTCCACCAGTCCGGCGTACACCGGGAGTTGCTGGTTCAGGCGGGCGAGCGAGCCTTGCGCGGGGGAGGTCGCGGTGGTCCGGGCGGCGGCCCGGGCGATCAGCCTGGCGGCGGTGGCGATGTCCTGCTCGTAGCGGCCGCGGAGCTCGTCGGGCTCGGCGCCGGCCAGCAGGAAGCCGCTCGCCGCGGTGGTGGCGGCGTCGGCGAGGCTGCGGTGGATCTCGGCGGCGTCCCGGCTGAGCGGCTGGCTGTCCGAGACCACCCGGTCGGCGGCCTGCGCCCTGGTCTCCAACTGCCAGGCGGTGAGCCCGCCGAAGGCCACGGTGAGCACGGCGAGCACCACTCCGGCCAGTCGCAGCCGGCCGGGCGGCGTGCGGGTGGCCTGCGCGAGCCGGGCGCGCGCGCCGGTGGCGACGGAGGTGGAGGGGCGCTTCGCGGGCACCCCGCCGGGTCTGGGCGCCGGGGGAGCGCCGCCGGGCTTCACCAGCGGCGCCGGCGCCACGGTGGTCGGCGTCCCCGGCGCTCCCGGCGGCTGGTTCGGCCCGGCCGGGAACGCGGCGCCGGACGCGCCGTTGCCTACTGGTGTTGCCACCCGCCTCATCCTCCCCTGGGGCCGGGCCCGTCCCGGGGCCCGACCGATGGCAGCAGTATGGCCGTGACTCCCCCCGACCACACCTGACTTGCGCCGATCTTGAGCATGTCGTGCACGTCGTACGCCCGGCACCCCGCCCGTCCCGCCGTCCGCACCCCCGCCCGTCCCGCCGTCCGCCCCGCCGTCCGTCCCACGAGGTGGCGAACCGTCCGACGTGGGCCGCACCCTACGCGGTTCCCCGGCCGGGCGGAGCGCGGGGGTCCGGTTGCGGGCGTGCGTTCCCGGGTGCGAGACCCCCTCGCTCCGTACGATGGAGGTATGCGCCTGCTTGGAACGATCTCGCCCGACCGCCCGCTGCTCGTCGTCGCCGTGCGTGAGGAGGCCGCCCACCTGGACGACCGCCTGCCCGTGCTGCTCACCGGGATCGGGAAGGTCAATGCCGCCGTCGCGCTGGCCACCCTGCTCGCGCAGGGCGAGAAGCCCTCCGAGGTGATCAACCTCGGCACGGCCGGCGCGCTGCGCCCCGGCTGGGAGGGCACCCACCACGTGGTCCAGGTGATCCAGCACGACCTGGACACCGCGGCCCTGCACGCGCTCACCGGGCGTGAGTACGGCGCCCCGCTGGTGATCGGCAAGGGCGACGGCCCGGTGCTGGCCACCGGCGACCTGTTCGTCTCCGACGGCGCCGCCCGCGACCGGCTGGCCGAGCACGCCGACCTGGTGGACATGGAGGGCTACGCCGTCGCCACCGTCGCGCACCGGGCCGGGCTGCCGGTGCGGCTGGTCAAGCACGTCAGCGACGAGGCGGGCGAGGGCGCGGGGCACACCTGGAAGGAGTCGGTGGACGGCTGCGCCCGGCACCTCGCGGACTGGGTGGCCGCACAGGGCTGGTGACGACGCCTCACCGCCTGGCTAGGGTGGCCCGGTGACCGACACGAACACCGGGCCGACCGGGCCCGCCGAGCTCTCCGACCTGCGCCCGCCGAGCCTGAACGCGGACGAGCCGACCACCCTGCTGTCCTTCCTCGGCTACCTGCGCGCGGCGGTGATCGCCAAGCTCGACGGGGTCGGCGACGAGGACGCCCGGCGCCCCGGCGTCGCCTCCGGCACCAGTCTGCTCTGGCTGGTGCGGCACCTCGCGGTGGTCGAGGACAACTGGTTCACCTGGGCCTACCGGGGGGAGGGCGAGGGGGAGCCGTCGGAGGCGGACGAGCTGCCGCTGGACGGCGCGACCGTGGCCGCCGAGGTGGCCGCCTACCGGGCGGCGATCGAGCGCTCCGACGCGGTGGCCGCGGCCGCCCCGGACCTGGACCGGCCGGGCGCGCGCTCGCTGCGCCCGGACGACACCGAGGGGCCGTCGCTGCGGTGGGTGCTGGTCCACATGATCGAGGAGACCGGGCGGCACGCCGGGCACGCGGACATCATCCGCGAGCAGCTGGACGGCGCGGTCGGCCGCTGAGGGCGCCGAGCGGGCTGGGTCCCGAGCGCGCTGGGCCCCGAGCGCGCCGAGGGCTCCGGAAACGGCGCCGAGCCCGGGCGAGGCGGCCGCCTCACCCGGGCTCGACATGCCCTCCGTCGCCGAGGCCCCGGCGCGGGGACCGGCTGTTCAGCCCTTCGCGGCCGTGAGCACCTGCTCGGTCGTCACCACCTTGGCGAAGCGGTTCGCGTGCAGGTTCGTCGCCGTGGCGCGGGCGAGGTCGGCGGCGGGGACGGTGACGCCGTCGGGGCCGGTCGCGTCGAAGGAGTGGGTGGCGTCGATGGGGAAGACCGTGTCGTAGCCGAGGTTGCCGGCCATCCGGGCGGTGGTCTCGCAGCACACGTTGGTGATGACCCCGGCGATGACCACCTGCCTGGCGCCGCGCTCCTGGAGCCAGGCGTGCAGGTCGGGGGTGCCGTAGAAGGCGCTGTTGACGGTCTTGGTGACGTGCAGGTCGGGCGTGAGGGCCGCGACGAAGTCCTTGAGCGCGAAGCCGGGGGTGCCCTCGGCCAGCGGGCCGGCCTTGGAGGCGTGCTGGACGGTGACGACCGGGCGGCCGGTGGCCTGCCAGGCGTCGATCAGCTCGGCCATCCGCCGCTCGGCCTGGGGGTTGTTGCGGGGGCCCCAGTAGCCGGTGTCCTCGAAGCCCTGCTGGATGTCGATGAGCAGCAGGACGGCGTCGGGGTCGAGGGTGAGCGGGGCGTCGAAGGCGTCGGTGTTCGTCATGCCGCCCATCGTGGTCCGCGGTGCCGGGGAGGCGTGATGGGCAGGAATGCCACCCATCGATAGATTTCCGCCATGCGAACTGTGGGTTGCCTGATCTTCGACGGCGTCCGGGCCTTCGACTACGCGGTGATCGGCGAGGTGTGGGCGGACCGGACCTCCCGGCCCGGCCTGCCCGCCTTCGACCTGCGGGTCTGCGGGCCGGAGGGCGCCCGGGTGCGGATCGGCGGCGGGCTGGAACGGGTGCCGGACCACGGGCTCGCGGAGCTGGCCGACTGCGACCTGGTGATGGTGCCGGGCATCGAGGGCCCGGACGCCGGGCGCGATCCGGAGATCCTGGACGCCCTGCGGGCCGTCGTCGCCGCTGGCGTCCCGGTCGCCTCGCTCTGCGCGGGCGCCTTCGTGCTCGCCGAGGCCGGTCTGCTGGACGGCCGCGAGGCCACCACCCACTGGGCGCTCGCCCCCGAACTCGCCCGCCGCTTCCCGGCGGTGACGGTCCGCCCCGAGGTGCTCTTCACCGGCGGCGACGGCCGCTGGACCTCGGCCGGCGTCGCGGCGGGCATCGACCTCTGCCTCCAACTCGTCCGCACCGCCCACGGCCAGCAGGCCGCCGCGGCCATCGCCCGTTCCATGGTGACGGCCCCCTTCCGGGCGGGCGGCCAGTCCCAGTTCATCCCGTCCCCGGTGCCGGAGGCCGTCACCGGCGGTGCCGACGGCGCCGGGTGCGATCCGCTGGCCCGGCTCCGGGCGGAGGTGCTGGCCTCCCTCGACGGCCCGTGGACGGTGCGCCGGATGGCCGCCGCCGCCCTGATGTCCGAGCGCACCTTCGCCCGCCGGTTCACCGCCACCACCGGGACCACCCCGATGCGCTGGCTCCTCGACCAGCGCGTGCTCACCGCCCAGCGGCTGCTGGAGGAGACCGACCTGCCCGTCGACACCGTCGCCACCCGCAGCGGCTTCGCCTAGGCGGTCTCGCTGCGGCCGGTCTTCACGGAGCGGGTGGGTGTCGCGCCGAGGGAGTACCGGCGGACGTTCCGGGGCCGGGCGGAGCGCGGCCCGCGGTAGTCGGACCGCTTCCGGTTCCGGCGGTTTCCTTCGCGTCGGAACCGAGGCCCGCCCCCGGGCGTCCGTACCTCCCAAGACGTCGTCCGCCACCGGGAGGGGTTTCGGATCGTGGGGATCGTGCTGTGGGCCGTCGTCGGGGTGCTGTTCGCGCTGCTCCCGCTCGCGCACTGGCTGCTGCGCGCCCGGACAGGGCCGCTGCGGGCGTCCGTGGCCGCCGCGCTGGCGCTCTGGCTGGGGCTGGTGCTCGTGGTGGCGTTCGACCGGCTCCAGTTGCGGAGCGAGGGCGAGCTGTACCTGCTGTACACGCCGCTCGCCGAACTGCTCGTCCTGGCCGGCCTGTGGCTGGACCGGCGGCTCGCCGGCCCGCGCGCGGAGCGCCCGGCCGGCTGGCCCCGGGTGGCGGGCATCGCCTTCCGCGTCCAACTGACCCTGGTCCTGGTCCTGACCCCGCTGGCGGTGCTGGTGGCCTTCCACGAGGTGGACCTCCCGGCCGTGAAGGCGCTGCCGAAGCCGCCGCCCGGCTACACCGTCCTCGATACCCGCGAGGGCTGCGGCAACGGCAGCGGCGTCGTCTGCACTCGCACGCTCTACCTGGCCGGCCCGCCCGACGTGCCGACGGAGGAGGCCGCCGACCGGCTCGGGCCCCGTCGGCGGTGCGAGGCGAACGGCTGGCTGCTCGACCGCCGCGACCTGTGCACCGAGGTGAGCACCGACGGCGCCACGATCGTCTACCGGGTCCTGCTCGGCGGCAACGATCTCTAGGCCCCGACCGGAAGCGCCACCACGATCTCCTCGTCCTCGAGGTCTCCGGTCGGCCGGAAGCCGAACGAGGTGTAGAGGCGGCCGGCGGGGGAGTTGTCCGGGTGGTACGAGAGGCGGATCTCCCGGCACTCCGGCAGCGCCGACAGGCGCGTGATCACGGCGGCCAGGGCGGCGCGGCCCACGCCGCCGCCCTGCTCGGCCGCGTTCACCACCATGCCGCCGATCCAGTGGGTGCCGTCCTCGTCGTCGTACGCCCACATGACGTGGCCGACGATGTCGTCACCGGCGCGGACGCCGAGGGACGTCCACACCCCGCCGCGCTGGGAGAGCAGGAGGTAGCGCGCCGCGAGCGCGGCCACGTACCGGCGCTGCTCGTCGGCGGGCGCGACGTCGGCGACGTCGCGCCAGTTGTCCTCGGTGATCTCCTCCAGGGCGATGGCCCGGCCCTGGCGGTCGGTGAGCTGCTGCGGCATGCGTTCCCCATGTCTGTGCTGGTCAGATGGGGTGAGGGTAGCCGGGCGGGCGGGTGCGCGGGTAGCGGTTTTTCCGGCGGCTACCGGGGCGTGTGCCCGGACGTCCGGGCTTCGAGGCCCAAGGACCGGACCAGCTGGGTGAGTTCGGCGCGGAAGAGCTTGTCGGGCGAGAGGGTCTGGGCGCGCAGGTGGCCGTAGACCTCCAGTGCGACCAGGCCGTGCAGGTGCCCCCAGACCCGCAGGGCCAGGGCCACCCCGGCCGGCGGCAGTGCCGGGAACGCCGGGCGGACCTTGTCGAGCAGGCCGGGGTCGAAGTCGTCCCAGCCGAAGCCGCCGTCTGACCCGCCGTCGAGGTCGCCGTCGACCTCGCCGGCTGAATCGTCGTCGAACTCGCCTTCTCCGTGGGCGCGTTCGGTGCCCGGCCAGGCGGCGTCCGCCAGTGCGGCGATGCCGACGCAGACCCGCCGGGCGGCGTCGGGTGCGGCGCCGCCGTCCGGGGCGCGGTAGCCCGGGACGGGGTCGCCGTAGACCAGCCGGAAGCCTTCGGGGTTGGCCAGGGCCCAGTCGCGGAACGCGTGTGCCCAGGCCCGGATCCGCTGCGCCGCCGTGTCCGGCGCGGAGGCGGCCCAGGCGGCGTCGACGGCGTCGGCGAGCGCCGTGTAGACGTCCACGATGAGGGCGGTGACCAGGTCGTCGCGGGTGGCGAAGTAGCCGTAGATGGCGTTGGCGGTCATGCCCATCTCGCGGGCGATCGCCCGCAGGGTGATCGCGTCCGGGCCGCCGGTGCCCATCAACTCCAGTGCGGTGCGCTTGATTTCGGCCGTCGTCTCGGCGCGCAGCCGCTCGCGTCGTCCGGTGCTCGGGGTGCCTGCCACGGGATGACTCTACAGCGTCACCGTGCTGATTGCCGTGTGGAAACTTCACGCCGTATAGTTTTCGCACGGCGTGAGGCGGGAGGGTCGGGCCCGTACGCCCACCAGCGGCATGACCACTGCGTGAACCAAGGGGAGAACCATGCACATCGGCGTCATCGGAGCCACCGGAACCATCGGCAGTCGGGTCGTCACCGAGGCCCTCGGGCGCGGACACCGCGTCACGGCGTTCAGCCGGGACGCCACCGCCGTCACCGACCGGCGGGAGGGCGTCACCTGGGCGAGCCTCGACGTCCTGGACGCCGGGAGCGTCGCGGCCGCCCTGCCCGGCCTGGACGTCCTGATCAGCGGCTTCCAGCCCGGGAACGCGGCCAAGGACTTCGAGGACACGGTGCGGCGGTCCATCGCGGACCCCACCGTCTACGCCACCGCCGCCCGGGCGCTGCTCAAGGCCCTGGAGACCCACCCGCGCGTCCGGCTGATCGTCATCGGCGGCGCCGGCAGCCTGGAGATCGAGCCGGGCCTCGTCCGCGCCGACCACGAGGAGCTGATCCACGCCTCCCTCGACGAACTCGGCCTGCCCCGGGAGTACGCCGCCGCCGTGCGCGGCCACCGCGACGCGCTGGACGTCCTGCGCGCCTCGAACCGGCTCTGGACCTACTTCAGCCCCGCCGAACGGATCGGCCCCGGCGAGCGCACCGGCCGCTTCCGCCTCGGCGGCGACCAGCCCGTCCTGGACGCCGACGGCCGCAGCCGGATCTCGGCGGAGGACGCCGCGGTCGCCCTGGTCGACGAGGCCGAACTCCCCCGCTTCGTCCAGCGCCGCTTCACCATCGGCTACTGAGCGCCCTGCCGCCACTGACGGCCCTGCCGTCCGGGCGGCAGGGTGGTCC